>NZ_VWWG01000025.1:0-61068 GCF_011753085.1 Burkholderia sp. Tr-862 | reverse complement strand
CCCGCGCGTCACGCACGCAGCGCCGGCGCGCTGGCCGCGCTGCTGTCGCGCGCCGCCGACGGCTATGCGCCGCTGCTCGCTTCCCCGCGACTCGCGGCATTCGTGCGGCCGCGCGAATGCCTGTATCTGTACGCACGGCAGGCGTCGTTCGACGCCGCGCAGCCGTCGCTGGCGCTGCGGCGCCGGCTCGGCGTGCCGTTCGATACGCTCGACGCGGACGCGATCCGCCGGCTCGAGCCCGCACTCGCGCCGATCTTCACGCGCGGCGTGCTATTCCATGGAAGCTGGCACTTCTCCGATCCATGCGGATTTCTCGACGCGCTGTTCGCGCACCTCGCAACCGGCGGCGCGACGCTCGAACGCGCGCAGGTCGAACGGATCGAGCCCGTCGGCGACGGCGTGGCCGTGCATGCGGGCGGTACGGCCGGCCTCTTCGATCATGTGGTGATTGCCGCCGGCGCCCGCTCGCGCGCGTTCGCCGCCGCGTGCGGCGACACCGTGCCGCTCGATACCGAGCGCGGCTACCACGTGCAGTTCGCCGCGCATGAGCGGATCGTCACGCGGCCGGTCGGCTGGGCCGAGCGCGGGTTCTACATGACACCGCTCGACGAAGGGTTGCGCGCGGCCGGTACGGTTGAACTGGGCGGCTTCGATGCCGGCATGAACCGCTCGCTGGTTGCGCTGCTCACGCGTTCCGCGCGCGAAGCGCTGCCGTCGCTCGGCACGCCGACGCGCAGCTGGCTCGGCTTTCGGCCGACGCTGCCGGACGGCGTACCCGTGATCGGCCGCGCGCGGCACAGCGAGCGCGTGATCCACGCATTCGGCCACCAGCATCTCGGCGTCACGCTCGCCGGCATCACCGGGCGGATCGTCGCCGATCTCGTCGCGCAACGCGCGCCGCCGCTGGACCTCGCACCTTACCGGGCCGCGCGATTCTGACGCGCGCCGCAACCTTCACCCCTGCAAGGAGGCATCATGAATCGTCGTAACTGGCTGGCATGGCTGGCCGTCTGCTCGATCGGCACGGTCGCTGCGTCCGCGCAGGCCGCGGACCCGGAACCCATCAAGATCGGCTTCGCCGGCCCGCTGACGGGGCCGGTCGCGCGCGTCGGCAAGGATCTGCAATACGGCGCGCAACTCGCGCTCGACGAGGAGAACGCGAAACATCCGACCGTCGGCGGCAAGCCCGTGCGCTTCGTGCTCGACGTACAGGACGACCAGGCCGACCCGCGCATCGCGATCCAGGTCGCGCAGAAGCTCGTCGACGACGGCGTGGTCGGCGTGATCGGCCACTACAACTCGGGCTGCAGCATTCCCGCGTCGGCCGTCTACAAGCAGGCGAACATCGCGATGATCACGCCCGGATCGACCAATCCTCAACTGACGATGCAAGGCTTCAAGAACGTGTTCCGCACGATGGGGCACGACGGTGTAGGCGGCGTGGTGGCCGGCCGCTTCGCGGTCGAGCAGTTGAAGGCGAAGCGGATCGGCATCATCGACGACCGCACCGCGTTCGGCCAGGGGCTCGCCGACGCATTCGAGAAAGGCGTGAAGGACGCGCACGGCAGCGTCGTCGGTCGCGAATACACGAACGACAAGGCCGTCGATTTCCGCGGCATCCTGACGACGATGAAGAGCAACAACGTCGACCTGCTGTTCTTCGGCGGCCTCGACGAACAGGGTGCGATGCTCGTCAAGCAGATGCGCTCGCTCGGCATCCGCGCGCAGCTGTTTGGCGCCGGCGCGCTCAAGAGCAATGCGTTCCTGAAGATCGCCGGCACCGCGGGCGAAGGCACGCAGGATCTCGAGCCGGGGCCGGCGCTCGACAAGCTGCCGTCCGCGATCGCGTTCGCGCAGCGCTACAAGGCGCGCTTCAACCAGGACGTCGAGCTCTATGCGCCGTTCGCGTACGACGCGGCGCTCGCGATGATCGCGGCGGTCCACAAGGCCGGTTCGGTCGACCGTGCCAAGATCGTCGCGAGCCTGCCGGGGGTGTCGGTCACCGGCGTGACCGGGAAGATCTCGTTCGACGAGCGCGGCGACCTGATCAAGCCGCCGTACACGCTGTTCCGCGTCGAACAGGGACAGTGGCACAGCATTCGCACGGTCGGCGGCGCGTCGAACTGATCGACTGATCGACGCCAGGCAGCCCGGCGGCAGGCGGCGTCATCGCGCCGCCTGCTGCCGCTGCACCTCCTGTGCTTTCATCTGCAGATGACGAGGCGCTGCTGCAGCAGATCGCCAATGTCGTCGCGGGGTTGTTGGGCTAAACGGGAAAATGAGCACGACCGTCGATATTCACTTCTCGACGCGTGGAGACATGTCGACCCGTTTCCAGTACCTCTATTCATTCGGCATATACCGGTCGGAAGGCTATGATAATGTTTTGCTTTAGTTTTCTTCGCGCGCCGTCACGATATGCCTGCCTATATCAAACCAAGATGGTTACGGGATCTACTGCGTTTCCTCCCATTGAAAAGCCAGTTCGTGCTATCGGGAAATGTGCGCGATTTACAGGCCGGTGAGGTTGCCCCTGAAGTTGTGACGGCGCAGTCGCTGGTAAGTACGCTCGGCGACAATCTCCGGGAGACGGGCTATGCGCAGTTGGTCGTCTGGAATCCGATTTCTGGCTTCACGGTGCCCGATAGCCGGGTGCCGCCAGCGGAGCCTGCCGATGAAACCCTACGACGTCTCGGCCTGACGCCTGTGGATGGCACGGCGCCGGGCGGCATCGATGCGCTCACTGCATGCCTTGAACGCCTGTCCACACTACCCGGTCTGCCGATCGCCCTCGTCGTCGATTTTGCTTCTCGGTTGGCAATTCGCGCCGAATCGCTGAACCCGGCCGAACACACACTTTTCACGCGTGCATTGGTACTGGCGCATATGGCTGCGCCACGCCCTGCGGGAGAATTGCGACGTCCGTTTTTTAATACCGTGATCTGGATCGTCGACAAGGAAGGCGATCTGCCAGACTGGTTGCTGATCGACAATCCGCGCATACGGCATATTCCGGTGTCGAAACCCGATAGTGCCGCACGTCGGGCGTTGGCCGGCGCATTGCTGCGTGGCGTACCCGGTGCCCATGCCACTACACCGGACAGTCTTGCCAAGGCGGAATCCGCATTCGTCGACGGTTCCGAGGGATTGCTGCTCGCCGACATGAATGCGATCGCCACGCTCGCCCGCGTCGAGCAGGTTCCTATCGAGAAAATTGCCGATGCCGTGCGGCGTTATAAGGTCGGCGTCACCGAGGATCCGTGGCAGCAGATCGACCGCGACAAGATCCGTTACGCCGACGCTTTCATTCGCCGGCGTGTCAAAGGGCAAGCGCACGCAGTCACGCACATGCTCGACCTCGTCAAGCGCGCCATGACGGGTGTGGGTTCTCAGCGGAAAGGAAACCGGCCGCGCGGTGTCGCATTCCTCGCCGGCCCGACCGGTGTCGGAAAAACAGAACTTGCCAAGACAATCACGAGCCTGTTGTTCGGTGACGAAAGTGCCTACATCCGCTTCGACATGTCGGAATTCAGTGCGGAACACGCCGACCAGCGGCTCATCGGCGCGCCGCCTGGCTACGTTGGCTACGACGTCGGCGGAGAATTGACGAATGCAATTCGCGAACGCCCGTTCAGCGTGGTGCTCTTCGACGAAATCGAAAAAGCGCATCCGCGCATTCTCGACAAGTTTCTGCAAATTCTCGATGACGGCGTGCTGACATCGGGGCGCGGTGATCGCGTGTACTTTTCCGAAGCGTTGATCGTTTTCACGTCGAACCTCGGCATTTACCGCCAGGACGAATCGGGTCAGCGGGTGGCGAATATCCAACCAGGAAACGACTTTGCGGAAATCCAGAAGAAAGTACTCGGGGAAATCCAGCGGCATTTCAAGCTGGTCCTGAACCGACCCGAAATCCTGAACCGCATCGGCGAGAACATTATCGTCTTCGACTTCATCCGCGAGGATGTCGCGACGGATATCTTCGAGCAGATGGTCAGTGCCGTGCTCGACGACGTCGCCTCCCAGGGCATCACCGTCGACCTGGACGCCTGTTCCAAGGCAGCGCTTCAGGCGAGATGTCTCGGCGATCTATCCAACGGTGGCCGCGGCATCCGAAACCAGATCGAAGCGCATCTGCTCAACCCACTCGCACGCGGCCTGTTCGATCAAGATGCGAACGTCGGCGATCAGTTCGTCATCTCGGGCATCGACTCGGGTGCGTTCCACTTGCAAAAGCGCTAGGCCATGGACATCCGCATTTCGCGCCTGCACTTTCCCGTGACGACGCTCGGGCCGGGACAGCGGATCGGCATCTGGTTTCAGGGTTGCGCAATCCGATGCCAGGGCTGCATATCGATGGATACCTGGGCAAACGCCGGAGGCGAAACCACCGTAGACGCCATATTGGCGCAGGTCCGGACCTGGTTGCCTGAATCCACTGGCATTACGATCTCGGGTGGAGAGCCGTTCGATCAGTCCGATGCGCTCATTGCGCTCCTGCATGGCATGCGGCAGCTATCGACAGGCGACATCCTCGTCTACAGCGGCTACACAATCGAATCCTTGGCCAATACCCTGGCCCGAGCCGACGGCCTGATCGATGCGCTGATCTCCGATCCGTTCGACATCGACGCCCCGCAGACACTCCCGCTGCGCGGCAGCGACAATCAGCGATTGCACTGCCTCACGGCACTCGGCCACGCGTGTTTTGCACAGTACGAACACACGCCCCGGAACGACGGCAAGGCACTGGACGTAATGTTCGACGAGGATGGTAGCGTCTGGTTCGCGGGGATACCGGACCGTGACGACTTTCAACGATTGAGAGACCTATTGACCGATCAGGGCCATCACGTCCGGATCAGTGCCGACAAGGCGAGAAATAGATAAGACAGGAAATGTCAGCCATGATGCGTTTTTGTCCGAATTGCCGAACCGAGCGGTCGGTCGACGAGTGGTTCTGTGCCGGCACGGTCGGCGATGCCATTTGCAACTGGGACTTGTCCGGCGTACTGATCCGTGCGACCGGCTGGCGCCCCCAGGACGTGGTCACGGTCGAGACCGTCAATCAGCAAGTGGCTTCGGGCGCGTCGGGAGCCGCTGTGCAGACATCATTGTCGTGCGCGAACGGCCACCCGATGAACGACGGCGACCTCATGTGCCTCGAATGTGGCGCGGATCCTGCCGTACCAGCTGACGCGCACCAGCTCGGCGTCGGCGTTGAGGCTTCCGCAGATCACTCGACGGAGGACTCGTCGCGGGTGCCTCTCGAAGAAACGCGGATCGACGGCTGGCGACTATTGCGTCAGATTTCCAGCGCGGACGGCGTGCGCGAACGCTACGTGGCCCAGCAGGACGAGAGCGGCAGGCAGGCAATCGTGACGCTTTATCGACCAGGTGCCGAACCTGACCCGGCGGTCTACGATGTGGTTCGCCGCCTACCTCGCGAGCACGTGCCGGACATCATCGCTACCGGACGCTGGGATCAACGTGCTTACGAAGTCGCCGAGGAAATGAGCGGCGGGACGCTGGCGGATCTCGGCATAGCCGTACGCGATATCGCGACGATCCGCCATGTGATCGATGAACTTGGTCAGGCTCTGCAGGCGTTTTCGGACGCGGGTCTTCGGCATCGGGACCTGCGGCCCGGAACGCTGCTTGTGCGCAGCCGCGAACCCCTGGACCTCGTCATCAGTGGCTTCGGTTCGGCACGGCTGTCCGAATTCGATCTCGATATCGTCTCACCGCTCGAAATAACGCGCTATATGGCGCCCGAGGCCATTGCAGGCGGTGTTGCCGCGGCGTCCGACTGGTGGAGCCTCGGTATGATCCTGCTCGAGCAGCTGACCGACGGCCGCTGCTTCGAGGGCATCAACCCGCGCGCGTTTCTGATTCACGTGCTGGCCAACGGCGTCACGCTGCCGGACGATCTGGATCCGTCGCTTCACCTCTTGCTGCGCGGCCTGCTGGCACGTGATCGGCATCAACGCTGGCAATGGCCACAAGTCAGAGCCTGGCTGGACGGCAAACCGGTAGATGCACCCTCGGTAGCGACTGTAGATTCCGATAACGACGAAGGTGCCAGCATCGCATTGGGCGCTCGGCTATATCGCAAGCCGGCGGTCTTCGCGCTGGCCGCTGCCGAGCGCGAGAATTGGGAAGCGGCACGCGACCACCTGAATCGCGGCATTGTATTGACATGGGCAGAACAAGCCGGTGTCGGTGGGAAAGCGCTGGCTGGCCTGCGTCAGGTTGCTCAACTCGACGGCGTTGATGACGATTGCCGCCTGATGATCGCGCTCAAGCTGTTGAATCCCGACATGCCGCTTATTCTGCGCGGCGATATTGTCACGCCCGGTTGGTTGCTGCAAAACCCGTTGGAGGGTTACGACCTGGTGACCGGGCCGGTGCCAACATTCCTGGAGCGACTCGGCACCGAAAGCTGGCTGTCCAGGCTACGCTCTCGAGCCGATGAAGTGCGACACCGGGCTGCGCATCTTGGCATCGAACTGGACGAGGACATGGTGCGCGTCGCGCTGCTTTCCACCTCGCGCGCCCAATTGGCTGCGCAATGGGAAGAACGACGCCTTTTGTTGCCGGATTCCGATCATCACGGCCTGCTGTCGCTGTCGGAACGCCGCGTCCTCAGCGAGGAAGACCTTATCGTTCTGTTGAGCGCGGCAATTTCACAGTTTCGTTCGGTCGACGAGATCCTCGATCAAGCGGCAGTCATCGCAGAGCGAGAACAGATTTTGGTTTTTGACCGCCAGGCGGCCCGGTCCGCACTTGCGCTGCCGCGCGTCGAGCTGTTCCACTCTGTCGATGACCGAATCGCCGGATTCGCGCGTACTGGAAATCAGGCGGTCGATGAATGGGCAGAGCAGTTCCGGTTAGAACGCCGCTTGCCGCTGCACGAAGTGGTCGTTCTGTTGTCCGTTCCCGTCGAGCAGTGGCTTGAACCGCAGAAGCAGCAATACGTGTCGCAGATCCTCGACTTCTTCGAGAAAAAAGTCGCCACAACCGTATTGCGCGGTCCGTTGGTACGGATGACCATCGGCAAAACCACGGGACGGGTCGATCTTCACGAACTGAACGGCGAGCGATTCGCCAGCACGGCGCTGCTCGACCATCTGCTCCAACGCAATGTACAGACGGTATCGGTGGACCCGGCCGTGTTTGGTACAAGCGGAACGCTAGAAGGCCGCTTGAACACGCTGTACCGGCAGACTTCGCTCTACAAGCGGGATACCGGCATCGACGGCCTCTATCTGGGCTTCCCGTTCCTGCTTTACAAGGATCATCGCGGCACGACGCGCCCTCGCATCGCCCCCGTCCTTTTGTGGCCCGTCAAATTGCTGATGGAGCTCGGCACGCGAGGCCAGGTCGCGATGGCTTTTGACGGCGAGCGCGAGGAGGTTCGCCTGAATCCGGCGCTCGAGGGCTTGCTGGGGCGGGAGGCCGCCAAGGCATGGCGTGTCGCAGCCGACGAGGTGCTCGGACGTTCCGCGTTGAAAGCGGCCGACGTGGTCGATGCCTTCGGCCTGCTGGCCGACGTGGAAAGTCGGAAACTCGGCGCATTGCCGTCGCCGACTCTCGACATGCCCGTCGGCGCGACGCGCCTCGCCTGCGCCGGTGTGCTCTTTCATGTCGACTTCGCCGGCCAGGCCATCGGCGAGGATCTGCGTCAGCTCAAGCAGTTGTCGCCTTCCGGCACGGCGCTCGAATCGATGCTTCGGCTCAAGGACAAATCCGCCTACGATGCATCCGACGCAGTCTCGACCGAACTCGACCGATTCCTGACGGTGGCAAGCGATCCATCGCAAGAAGCGGCAATCCTGCAGGCGCGCCAGGGGCCCGGACTGCTGGTCGAAGGGCCGCCCGGTACCGGCAAGAGCCAGACAATTGTCAACATGGTCGCCGACGCAATCGGGCAAGGCCGAAGCTTGCTGATAGTCTGCCAGAAGCATGCTGCGCTGGACGTCGTTCGCAAGCGTCTGGTCGCCGAAGGGCTGGGCGATCGCATCGTGATGCTCAACGACGTCAACAAGGACCGCGAGCCAACGATCCGGGCCGTCCGCGAGCAACTGGATGCAATCTTCCGCGGCACCGTGTTCGACCAAGGATTGATACGCCAGCGTGAACGCATGGCCGCGAGAATCGAGGCCCTTGAGGGCGAACTTGATCGTCAGCATGCAGCACTGCATCGCATCGACGAATCAACCGGCCTTAGCTATCGGGCGCTACTCGGCGAACTGATCCGGCTCGAAGCCGGCACACCGCCTGTCAGCGTGCCGCAGTTGCGTACACGGCTTGCCACGCTGGATATTTCGACACTGACAACACTAGAAGAACACTGTGCACCGCTAGCACGATACTGGTTACCGTCGAAGTTCGAAGGCAGTGCACTAGCGCAATTGAAGCCGTTCGCGACGGATACCGCCACGCTCGAAGCGTTCAATGCGATCTTCGCGGGTTTCCGCGAGGCGGAGCGCCTGCGAATCGAGACGCTCACTGCACATCCCGCGCGATTCGATGTCGACGATCCCGCCCCATATCGGGCCTGGCTCGATGCCAACGCCAGCCGCCTTGTCGCGCTGGACGATACGCAACGCAAACGGCTTGCGCAATGGTTGCCGCTATTTCGTCCGGCCGACCATGCCGACGCGCAAGGCCATCGGTATTACACGGCGCTCGGCGGCCTGCATCGCGATCTGTTGGCCGTCGAGACCAGCGGCTTCGATGCCGTGCTATCGGCAGCCGTCGCGCGCTTGCCCGATCCAGAGCTCCGCAAGCTCGAGGCCCAGGCGACGTTGGCAACTCGCGCCCCATCTCTAGTGCGCCGCCTTAACCCGATCACTTATCTGCGGCGTGGTCGCTTGATGAAGTTCGTCACCGGCTGCGGCGCGCCCGCGACAGACGAGACGCTCAGGAAGCTGCTGGCTGCTACCCGGCTCGAAAAGGCCTGGAGGCCGATGCGCGACACCTTGAACACGATCAGCCGGGCGTTGAATCTCGAGACGGTCGAGCCCGCCTGTGGGCGGGCACTCGCCGATGCCTGCCTGACCCGCCTGCGCCAGTTCGAGGAAATTCGCGAACTCGCGCAGCATCTTGCCATCGCGCCACGCGGCGACGAGTTCGACTCGGCCGTGATGACCGGAGATCGAGCGCCCGTCAAACAGTTACTCGACGGTTTCGAGACCGCGTTTGTACGGCACAACGCGCGCCAGCACAGTCTGCGGGCGCTGAGGCCGCTCGATGAGTGGCTTTCGGCAGAACTCTTCACCGCCTGTCAGCAGGCAATTGCCGACAACATCAATTATCAGGCGCCGTTGACCCGAATCGGCGATGCGCTGCCGACCTTGGCCGCCTATCAGCAATTCCGAACCCGAGCACGGCACCTCACCGCCGAGGCGTTCGACGTGTTTGCCATCGTGCGCGACCACGAAGACTCGCTGATGCGTGTGCCGCCTGAACACCTCGACGACGCGGTGCGGCGCATGATCAACCGCGAAGCGCGGCTCGGATGGAAGCGTCGCATGGAGCAGGACAATCCTGAGTTGCTGCTCGACCATAGCGAAACGACCGCAAAGATCGACGCACTCGCGACTGCCGACGAGGAAATGCGTCGTCTGAACCGCGAGATGCTTCGCAACGGCATCGACCACGGCAGACTGGGTTCAGCGCGTGATTGGGAAGACGTGACGCGTCTGACCGGTCGACGCTCCCGGCGTCTGCGCGAATTCATCGAACTCGGTACGGAGCTGGGCCTGATGGCGCTGCGGCCGGTCTGGTTGATGAATCCCGACGTCGCCAGCCGCGTACTGCCGCTGAAATCAGGGTTGTTCGATTCCGTCGTCTATGACGAAGCATCTCAGATGCCGGTGGAATACGCGATTCCGACGCTGTTCCGCGGCAACGTGTCGATCGTCAGCGGCGACGAGAAGCAAATGCCGCCGACGGCGTTCTTTTCGAGCCGAACGGATAGCGACGAAACGGAAATCTTCGACGGCGAGCAACCCGACGAGGCGGCGACGGAAGATGAACGCGAGCGCTTCGAGGACACCTGGAACCGACGTGAAATCAAGGACTGCCCCGACCTGCTGCAACTGGCACGGAGCGCGCTGCCCGTGTCGACGCTGCAGATTCACTATCGTTCGGCGTATCGAGAGCTGATCGGCTATTCAAACGCAGCGTTCTACGAGAACAACCTCAGCGTGCCCGTCCGTCATCCGGATGCCACGGTGCGCGAGGTAAAGCCGCTCGAACTCGTCCAGGTGAATGGTCTTTACGAGCAGCAGACCAACAGCGACGAAGCGGATCGCGTGGTCGCGCATCTGGCGCAACTATGGCAACAGCCCTACGCACAGCGCCCCTCCGTCGGCGTGGTCACATTCAACCGCAAGCAAGCTGACCTCATCCTCGAGCGCCTGGAGCAGCGCGCGGAAGTGGATGAGGCATTCCGCGATGCCTACCGTGAGGAACTCGACCGAACGGATCGTGGCGAGGACATGGCCGTATTCGTGAAGAACGTCGAGAATGTCCAAGGAGACGAACGCGACATCATCATCTTTTCCACGACCTTCGGGCGAAACGGCCAGGGAACCTTCCGACGCATGTTTGGCGTGCTTGGCCAGAGCGGAGGCGAGCGTCGTCTCAATGTGGCAGTGACGCGTGCCCGCCATAAAGTCGTGCTCATCACGTCGATGCCCATCCGCGAGATCTCCGACATGCTCACGACGCAGCGCAAGCCGGCGATTCCGCGCGATTATCTTCAGGGTTATATGGAATACGCACGTGCGATGTCGAACGGTGAACTCCCCGCCGGCCGCGCATTGCTTGGCCGCATGAGTAGCGAACGGGCGCATGCGAAGTTGCGGCAGACGGGTGTCGTCGACGGATTCGCGGAAAATGTGCTTGCTTATCTGCAGGATCTCGGTCTGTCGCCGGTGCCAGCACAGGAAGGCGATGCTTTCGGGCTTGATTTTGCGATTGCAAACCCGGAAACCGGGCTTTATGCGATCGGCATCGAGTGCGATGCGCCGCGTCACCACTTGCTCGAACATGCGCGAGCCCGGGAAATCTGGCGGCCGTCCGTGCTGGGACGAGCCATTCCGAAACTGCATCGCGTCTCGTCACAAGCCTGGTTCCACGATCCGGAGACAGAGAAGGCACGCTTGAAAGCGGCCGTAGAGCTGGCCCTGAGCCAGGAGGTGACGGCATGAGCGGCCCGAAAGTGGTCCGGATCGTGACGCGCGAAGAAATCGTCGCGATCTGCGAGGGACATCTGCAGCGCCTTGACCAAGCCATCGTCACATGGATTGCAGAAGGCCGACGTACCGGCAAGCTGTCGGACGAAGAGATCGCGGCGACCCGGGCTCGCCGTGAAGTGTTGGCCGCCTTGATCGCCACCGACGCGTTCATGGATTTGCAGAAGAAAGTACCCGACGAGATTGCTTTCCTGAAGGCGGATGTCGCCCGGCGTCAACAGGCGGCGGTAGACCAGGCCGAGCAGGCAGCGAAACGCCGACGGCAAGGACGGCACAGCGCGACGGCATTGCTCGGCGCATTGGTAGCGAAAGGCATCGAGATACCGGCTGAACTCCATAGTCAGCTTGATCGCCTGCGCTCGGGTGACATACTCGAAAATGCTGATGTCCTGCTAGCGCAAGGGTTCGCCCTTCTGACGCCCGCTGTGGGACGAACACTCAATGATGCGCAACAGGCGCTAGCGAATCGCCTGATGCCGGCTGAAGCGTCGGCGGACTTCCAGACCTGGAAAGCAGCGCAACTGGCTGCGTCTCGTGATCCGTCGATCGATCGTCTCGATCGACGGATCGGAGAAGCACGGGTATTCCTGGAACCACAAGAAGTTGCCGGGTTCTCGTCGAGATTGGATGCGCTTGAAGACGAAGTGAGCGACGCGCGAAAAAACCTGCTGCTCGACAGCCTGATCCTCGACCTGTCGAGTGCAATCGAGGCAGCCCGCGCACGTCGCGCGGCTCTCGCTGCACTGGAAGAGCTGACGGCAGAGATTCAGGCGTGCGACACGGCAGATACGGCGATTTTTGTCGAACGCGCTCGACAATGCGAGATTGCCACCTCGCCTGACGTCGTGACCGAGCTGATCCAAAATGGGCAGAACCTGATCGCGCGGGTGCGGCAGCAACAAGCCGCGGAGGCTCGGCGCAACGCAGTCCTGAGCGGCTTGGCTCGACTCGGCTATGAGGTGCATGAGGGCATGACGACCGCCTGGGCGAAGGACGGCCGCGTCGTTGTCAAGAAAGCGTCCCTGCCGGGTTATGGTGTCGAAGTCGGCGGTCAGGCTCAAGCCGGCCGCCTGCAGGTCCGGGCCGTATCCCTCGTCGCAAATCGCAATGTCGCCCGCGACAAGGATGTCGAAACGCTCTGGTGTGGCGAGTTCGGCCGGTTGCAGGAGTTGTTGGCACAACATGGCGACGACTTGCTGATCGAGCGTGCGATGGGTGTTGGCGAGGTGCCGCTGAAGGTTGTTTCCGAAATGGACCATGCTTCCGGCACTGAAGCAGCCAAACGCACACTGGGGTAAGCCGGTGATGGAGAAAGTCTTCCGAACGCGGCGTATGCCGCGCGCGGGTGTTGTCGGTGACGGAGTGAATCTATTTGCCGTCCCCAGGAAGCAACGGCTTCGAACCTAGCGAACCCACGAACTGGCCGATTCTCTCGCCGTATGCGCGACGCAAGCAGTCAAGGTTCTGGCCACATTGATGCCGAGTAGCGAGCCAGTCTGACTCTGATTGCCGGAGAGATTCTGGATCCGAGACGGTTTGCAATGCAGCCACATACAACTGAGCCAACCTCCGGTCCATTGCTGCCAAACCTGGGTCGTGACAGATCGCCGATTCGTCAACGCGCGATGCTTGCGAGCAGTCGAAACTGGTCGCGAACGTATGCGCTTGCAAAGCATGATCAGCCGGCACTTCGGAGGCTCCGCCGTTTTGTTCAGATATTTCGGATACCGAGGGCTCGGAATCGGACATACCGGATGCTGATGGAACCGCTGCATGCGCCGCCGACAGAGAATTCTCGTTCGCCGGTCGAACTGCATCTACAGAGGGAAGATCCCCGGCTGTCGGACCTTCGTGAGTCACTTCGTTTCGAGTCGGTTGCGCATCTGAATCCGATACCCGGTTAATCATTAACCCAAATGAAAATAAACCGATACCACACAACAAAATCTTTCCTGACCGGACAAAATTTCTAGAATCCGGCTCATTATTCTTATAGCCAGTCTTGAATCTCCGATCCACCTTACGGCTGTCTATAAAGCCCCCGATACCGATCAGTGACGCAAGCACACCCATACCAAGCAGGCTGTTACCAATTATTGCCATATGGTTTCCCCGATGCGAATTTTGTGATGTATTTTTTCAATGTGACCTTCGGGGCGGCATCAGAGCAATTCGAGCAGATCCGCATTGGCCCTCTCAAGCATTACCGACCATTGTCCCACGTCGCCCTTTAGCTACCCTTCGTTCGATCACGATGGATTTTATTCCACATTCATTCGGAAGTTTACAAGGCGAACTTCCGTCGAATTCTCCGATTCTGCGTAGTCACACCCCAAAAAACAGACAGCACGCGGGTTATTTGGTGATATCCGGATAGTGCGAATAATCGCCGCCCGTCAGGACGTCGGGAAAAATTGTGTTGAATTGTGTCTGCAACTCACACCCGAGTATCCTTCCACATCACTCCAGCCGCGTGGGTGCCGTTCCCAAAGCTGTCCGCTCGCTGCGCTCCATCGCGCATTCGCGCCGCCCTACCGCGCCGCCTGCTGCCGCTGCACCTCCTGTGCTTTCATCTGCAGATACGCGCCCCGCTCGACTTCGTGCAGTTGCTGCGGGTACTGCTCGGTGGCGTCGAACCAGCGCGCGAGGCGCTGGTCGAGCGGTTTGTCGAGCGTCGCGAGATACGTGTCGATCGCGAGGTAGTAGCGCATCGTGTTGCGCTCCAGCAATCCGCGCACGCCGCCGATGTATTGCGGCTGCGCCGTCGATGCGCCGCTCGCGACCGTGAACCCGACCTTGTCGCTGCCGGCCGTCGCGAGGTAGGTCTTCATCGCCATGCGGCCGACCGTGCCGAAGCCGTACGAATACGTGAGGTGCAGGAACGTGCGCGATGCGCCGATCGGCACGGCCTCCAGCGCGATCCGGTAGTCCTTCGTGCCCATCGGGCCGCTGTCGGCGGTCAGGTCGACCTGGAAGTAGTCGGGCGTCGCGGCGGCCACGCCGTAGCGGAACTGCACGCGATAGGTATCCGACAGCTTCTGCTCGATCTTGCGGCCGAGGTTCACGTCGAGCACCGGGCCGCTGCTGCCGGTCGATGCATGGCAATACTTCGTGTTCAGGTGCAGGATCAGCACCGCGCACCAGTTGGCCGGGCCCTGCGCGGGATCGTTGAGCTTGCCGTTCACGACGGAGAACGGATAGTCGACGATCGCGTAGATGTCGCCCTTCAGCGATGATGACGCCTCGGACGATTCGAGGTACAGCGGGCGGTGGAACGGGTTGTTCTTCAGCTGCTCGCCGAGGCTGTGATAGCGGTCGAGCAGCGCCGCCGCACCGTCCGCGCCGAACGATAGCGCACTCCAGCCGACGCATAGCGCCGCGACGAGCGCGTGCCATGCGCGGCGAGCGTATCGCGAGGCTTGCGGGTGTCGGGTTGTCTCCATTCTTGTGCTCCAGTGCGGCGTGCGGGGTTGGCGCGCCTGTTTCACGGAAGATGCTGACCGCTATCGGCTTCGCTTCACCGGGACCGGCAATTGCGCGGCGGTGATCCGGATCAGCGTCGACAGCCATTCGCGGTCGTCCCAGCGTTCGCCTCCGATGACGAGATGCGGCTTTGCTGCCGGATACGGTGGAGCTTCGTCGCAGGTGCCGACAAACGCACGCCCGTCCGATGTCGGCTTGACGAACAATCGGTCGTCGCACACCAGCGCGACCATCTTGCCGTCACAGTAGATCCCGTATTCGCCGAACATTTTGCGGGCCGACACCGTGCCGGCCAAGGCCATCTGCTCGACGATGAAATCGACGGTTCCCTGACTCGATGCCATTCACCCGCTCCGTGACCGAATAACCGTTCTGACCGTCATCGATGCCGTGTCGTTCCGTTCAATCCGCTCGCGTCCCGCCTATTTGTCAGCCGAAAACGCACTCGACATCTGCCGCGCCCGCTTCACGTCATCCCCGTGCAGATAGATCGACGTCGTCGAGATCGACGCATGCCGCAGGTTGTCGCGCACCGTCGTCAACTCGGCCCCCCGCGCGAGCGCGTGCGTCGCATGCGTATGCCGCATCCAGTGCGGGCTCGCCCGCCGCAGCTTCTGCGCGAGCGCCGGGTTGTCGGCATCGACGAGCGCGGCCGTCTGCGCGAAGAACCGCTGCATCACCTTCCACAGCCGCACGCTCGTGATCGCGGCGGCGCCGTCTTCCGCGAGGCTCGGAATCAGCGGCGTATCGGGCCGCCAGCGCACCGGCGTGACCGGCAGCCGGCGCGCGACCAGATAGCGATCGAGCGCCGTGCGCGCGAGCGGCGGCAGCGCGACGCGCGCGGCCTTGCTGCCTTTGCCGATCACCTTCAGCCACGCGTCGCCGTGCGCGTCCGTATCGATGTCGCCGAGCGTCGCGCCGACCAGCTCGCTCGCGCGCAGTCCGGTCGCATAGCCGAAATCGAGGATGAAGCGCAGCCGTTGCGCGGCGGCCGGCGTCCAGCCGGATCCCGGCGCGCCGGACGGCTTGTCCTTGCGAAACTCGAGCCCGTCCGCGATTGTGCGCACAAGCAGCCACTCGCCTTCGGTGAACGCATGTGACGTGTCGAGCGCATTCGCGCCGCGCGTGTCGCGCACCTTGACGCCCGCGAACGGATTCGCGAGCAGGTAGCGCTGCTCGATCAGCCAGCGGAACAGCGCGCCGAGGACCGACAGCGTGTACGCGGCCGAGCGCGCGGACAGCCCGCCCGAAAACGGCCGCCAGTCCGGCGCGCCGCGCGGCCGCACGGGGCCGACCCAGCGTTCGTGCGGCGTCGGGCGCCGGATGAACGCGCGATACGCAACCGCATCCTCGGTCGTCAGCGACGACAGCGCACGGCCGCGCTCGACGATCGCCCACAGGATCAGCCGCTCGGCCTCCTTCCGGTACGCGCGCCGCGTCGCGGCCGATTCGTGCAGCGACAACCACGCGTGCACGGCCGCGTAATCGTTGTCCGCATCGAGCGTGCTGGTGGCACGCGGCGCGCGGAACGTGCCGGCCGATCCGTCGACCTCGTGCGGCAGCTTCAGTTGCTCCCACGGCACGATGCTGCCACGCGGCGTCGCGGCGATCAGCGCGCGCGCCCGCTCGGTCAGGTCGGGATGCGCGGAAAAGAACGCCTCGATATGCCGCGCACTCGCCACACCGAGCCCCGCGATCGCGCGCCACCACTGGCGCCGGCGCGGAATCCGCACGGTCAGGTCGGCCAGCGTCGCGATCCCGTGCGCACGCAGCGCGACGACCGCACGCGCCGGCAGCCACAGGCCGACGTCGTCGCTGATCTGCGGCACCGGCGCGCGCGCATGGCGCAGCATGCCGATCGCATCGGTCGCGGCCTTCGCCATCTGCATGCGCTCGCTGTCGGCATGGCCGAGCTGCTCGGCGAGATCGGGCCGTCCGGCCTGCCGCGCGACACGCACGAGGCGACGCCGAATTGCGCCGATCACGCCGCGCGCCGACCGCCCGTCGCCGAGCCGACCGGGCAGGTAGCGCTCGACGGCCTGGCGCACGGTCATGCCCGCGTACCACGCACGCAGCGCGGCCAGTTCGTCGGCGTCGGGAAAGCCCGCGAGCGCGGGCGCGGAATCGGAGGAAGGCGGCAGGGCGAGGCGCGGTGTCATGGGCGCAAGTTTGACAGAACTGCGCACGGTCGCAAACGCCCGAAGCGCGGTACGCGCCCCGCGCGATGCCGGACGCTGCCGGTATCGCTTAACAGCACTCAGCCCGCCACGGGCGGGCGCCGCACTTCCGACAGGTAGATGAGGATCCGCGACACGCACATGATCCCGTACCGGAACATGAAGCAGGTCGTGCGTGCGCGCGCGCAGCAGGTCGAGCAGCATGCCGAACAGGATCGGCAGCAGGAAGCTGCCGAGCCCGCGCCGGCACTGGTACGAACGCCGCGCGTCGTCGTCCTCGACGATCGAGCGCCAGGCGTCGACCGGCGCGAGCGTGCGGCGGCGTTCGCGCCACTGCTTCACCAATGCGCTGCGCACCACCGGATGCTTCGGACGGCTCGCGCTTTACAGATAGTAGGAGAACGAAGCACCGTGCGAGCAGCCGCACGGTTCGTGGTTCAGCATGTCGGGCCGCGTGCGCGGGTAATCGGTCTGCCGGGTTTCCCAGGTGACGTGGAGAAATCACGCAATCTGCCCAGGAAATGGCGCATGGGGGATCGCGTTTCTCCGGTCTTTTCGCAAACCCTGATTATTCAAGGAAATGAAACACCGGTTGTAAAGGGCCATCGGATTTCGATCGCCGCCGATTGAGCGGTACCACCTGTTATGCTGCGCCCGGGCGCTCCGCTGCACCTGCCCGTCCGTTTCCCTCTGGATCGGTCGGGCGCAATCCCCCTCGAATGCCATTGAATGAACGGCGATTCCCGTCGGGTAATCGCCGGCCCGCAGCATGCTGTTTATAGAAGACTGCGCAATGCATTCGATGGTTTACCGGCCGTCGGTCAATAACACCTTTACCTATAAGAACCGCATTTTCATGACATCACGCTTTTTCACCGCATGCATTGCCGCCGTCATCGGCTGCGCCACGCTGCCCGCCGCTCACGCCCGCACCTACATCACGCCGGCGACGTCGCTCGGCAAAGGCGCTTACGTCCATCAGTTCGTGCTGCGCGACCCGGTCACGCACCAGCCGCTGCCGAATGCGCGCTACCGGCTGTTCCTGCCGGGCCAGGTCATCGCTGGCCTGCCGGTCAAGCCAGGCCAGCACGACAGCGTGGTCTTCGGCACGACCGACGACGCCGGCCGCACCGTGCGGATCCGGCTGCCGAAATCGCATCCGCAGAAGCAGTGGGTGTTCAACCCGGTCATCGGCGACGGCGACCTGGGCGAATCGTTCCGGCTGGTCGATGCGGCCGGCGACGCGCCGCTCGGCGGCTTCCCTTACCTGCTGGACGTGGAGCACGAATATCTGGCGTGCGGCCACTCGGACGCGAACGGCTACACGTACTACGCGCAATCACGCACGCCGCGCACCGTCAATCTGTACACCGGGATGCTGGGCGGATCGGCCGACACCGACTGGTGCGCGGGCCCCGGCGCCGCCATTGCGAACAGCGCGAACGAACCGGGCGCGCCGGACCTGTACACGCAATATCTCGGCAGCCTGGTCGCCAACGGTGACCGGATCGGCAGCGAATTGCGCCAACAGATCGTCGTCAAGCTGCTGTCGCTCGCGACCGCCGAACGCGACGCCGGCCGCGTGGCCGCCGTGCTTGACCTCGGCGAGATCCCCGACGACCGCCTGAACGACACCGGCTATCGGCTCGTCGACGCGGGCGTCGCAGTCGATCGCGGGCTGGCGATGATCGACACGCATCTCGCGAAATCGCCCGACGATGCGTATGCGCTCGACAGCAAGGGTTGGGCGCTGTATCGGCTCGGCCGCAACGACGAAGCGCTCACGTGGTTCGACCGCTCGATCGCGATCTTCGAGAAGAATGGTAAAGAGGATAGCGACACGCGCGAAGCCTGGGCGACCGGCCTGACGCACAAGGGCGAGGTGCTGTGGAAGCTGGGCCGCCAGGATGAAGCGCGCGACGCGTTCGCGCAGGCGCGCAAGATTCAGCCGAAGAACACGGAACTGGCGGAAACGTTGAAGCGGCTGGATGTGCAGGAAAAACCTGCCGAGGCCGGTGCGTCAGCGTCCGGTACGACCGGCACGTGACACGTCACAGGCCCGCCACACACGGCAGGCAGTGATCGTCGGACACCGCCGGTCACTGCCGGGCGCCGGCACGTGCCCTGACAGGAAGACCGGCGCCTTCCCCGCCTCACCCTTCGCCCTTGGGCCCCGGGTTGAGCATCACGACGAAACCGGCGACGCCGATGATCATCGCGATCGCACCGCCGCGCAGCGCGATCGCTTCGTCGAACAGCAGCCCGGTTACGACGGCCATCATCCCCGCGAGCGACACGAACACGGCGATCGCCGCGACGACGATCCGGTACTGGCGACGTATCATCGCGCGCCCCCGCGTCAGGCCGCCGTGGCGGACGCCGGCACGTCGCCGTCGTCGCCGCGAATCAGCAACACCGGGCACTGCGAGCCGCGCACGAAGCGCTCGGCGACGCTCCCGAGCAGCACGCGCCGGATGCCGCGCCGCCCGTGCGTGCCGACCACCGCGAGATCGATGCCATGCTCCTTCACGTAACGCTGCAGGCGCTCCGCGATGTCCTCGCCGATGCTCTCGGTCTCGACGAGTTCGCCCTCGCCCTTCGCACCAGCCAGCGCGATGATCTGTTCGGCTTCACGCAGCACCTTGCGCCCGTCGTCGCGGATTTCCTCGACGAGCGCGTGCGGATCGAAGCGGCCCGCGTACGTGAACAGCACCGACTTGTCGACCACGTACACGACGCTGACGTGCGTATCGCCCGCCAGCGCCACCTTCACGGCCTCGGCAAGCGCCTGTTTCGACGAAGCGCTGCCGTCGATGGCCACCATGATCTTCTTGTACATACGAACCTCGCTGGGGTGAGTTGCCGCGCGCGGTGGCGCGTGGCCATGTCCCCATCATCGGCCGACGGCGGGTTCGAAGGTTGACGGCGATCAAGGTCCACCCGACGCCGGTCGTGCGGCAAAGCGCCACGTGGTTCCGGTGATGCAAGCGATGGCGGCCATGGCCGCGCGGACCAGCTTCCGGCCGGCGCAACGACGGGGATGCTTTGAATACATGCGCCGCGACGTTGCCGGCGCGCCCGCCTCCCTGCCGCGGGGATCCATTCAGCCGCGCCGCGCAACCGAGCAGCCATGCCGCCGAAGGCGCTATCATCAGAGCTGCGATCTTCGTCCGGCCCCTTTTTGCCGGTTCACTTTCAACTCGCTCAACCGACATGACAACGACTACCGAACGCGTGGACGGCGCCGCCCAGCATCTCGTCGCCGCCCGCCATGCCGGCGTGCCCGGCCCGCTGTTGCCCGACGCCTTCCGCCCCGAGAACGTCGACACCGCGCTCGCGATCCAGCATCGCGTCGCCGATCTGCTCGGCGAAACGATCGGCGGATGGAAATGCGCATTGCCCCCGCCCGACCGCGTGATCGTCGCGCCGATCTTCGCGTCGACGATTCGCGAAGCCGATGCGCCGTACCGCGTCGTCGGCGGCCCGATCGTGCGGATCGAGCCGGAAATCGCGTTCGTGCTCGAGCGCGACCTGCCCGCCCGCGCGCAGCCGTACGACGAAAACGATGTGCGCGGCGCGATCCGCGAAGTGCGCATCGTGCTGGAGGTATTGGGCTGCCGCTATGCGGAGCCTGCGCGCGCGTCGAAGTTCGAACTGCTCGCCGACGGGCAGTTCAACCAGGGGCTGTGCGTGGGCCCGGTCGTGCCGGACGGGCTGAACGTGCCGCTCGAGACGCTCGCGCTGTCGTTCGAGGGCGCACTGAATCGCACGATCGACGGCCGCCATCCGGACGGCGATCCGCTCAAGCCGCTCGTATGGCTGGTGAATTTCCTGGCGTCGCGCGGTGACGGCGCACGCGCCGGCCAGATCGTGACGACCGGCTCGTATGCAGGCGCGATCGACGTGCCGCTCGGCGACGCGCTGACCGTGCGCTTCGGCGAGCTCGGCAGCCTGTCGGTGACGCTGACGGCGTAACCGGCCGCACGGGCGGATCACGCGAGCGGCCGGCAACGACTGCTTCAGCGTGATGCGCAATGCAGTTGGCCGGCTGACCCGCCGGCCGGTTTCGTCCGGTCCGGCGTGATAACGTTGCACATCGTCGCCCGCGGTTCGAACCGCGGGCACGCGAACCGCTTTCACGCCCATACCCGCCATGTCGCTGACACCGCTGCCCGCCCTGCTCGACGAAATCCTGCTCACCGTCACGCGCCGCTACCGGCTGCCGCCGTTCGACGGCGCGTCGACGCCAGCCGATGCCGCGAACCCGGCGGCGACCCTCGCGCGCGTGATCGAGGACGCACGCCGGATGCTGACTGACGGCCGGTCTCCCGGCACGGATCTGCGGCAGCGCTTCATCGATGCCCTTGCGCACATGATCCGCGCTGCGATGGATGCGCATTCCGGCGATCACGCGTTTCAGGCGTCGGTCCTGCGGCACGACGCGCCGAGCGTGCGCGAATACGCATCGCTGCACGCGCACGCCGAGCAGGACCGGCGCGCGCTGCACTCGGCGGTCAACGCGATCGCGCACCCCGCCAAACTCGAGCGCAGCGCCCAGGCGTGGCAACGCGACGGGCTCGCGCGGTTGCATGCGGCCGCAACGTCCGCATCGTGGGGCGAACTCCATGCCACGCTTGAGCAACTGCTCGCGCTGCCCGGCATGGCGACCGACACCGCTTTCGAGCAGGACATCGTGAAGTTGAAGGACGGTGCCGCACTCGAACGCCTGCTGCATCTCGACGCGCTGGCATCGGACGAGCACGTCCGTCGATACCGCGCGCTGTGGGTCCGGCAAGGGCCGCTCGAAGGCAGCACGGTCGCTGTCGCGCAGGGCGTTGCGTCCCAACAGCGCGGCGCGGCCGTCGAAGCGCTGGCCGCGCAGGCGCTTAACGCACTGGCCCGCCGGCTCGACGCGGTCGACGAGCGGCGCACGTACCGCGTGGTCACGTCGATGCGCGTGCCGTCATCGATACCGGGCCGCCACGACCGCGCAAAGACCGAATGGGACGCGATCCTGCTCGAACGCACGCGCGGCGACGAAGCGGCGCCCGTGTGGAACGTGCGCTTCCTCGTCGAGGCGAAGGCGTCGGCGGATGCCGCGACGACCGATTTGCCGCGACTGCTGCGCGGCCTGAACCTGCTCGCGCAGGCCGACGCGGACACGATCTATTCGTTCGAGACGCACCAGGGCACGGTGCGCGTGCACGGCGCGTCGCTGCGCGCATTGACGACCGACGACGCGGCGCTGCAACGGGAAGTACTCTATTGCTGCGATGCGTCCACGGATGCGACGCCGCGCTTGCTGGGCGCCGCGAGCCGGATGCAGTTGCTGTCGGCGCAGGCGAGCCTCGAATATGCGAGCGCGCTCGCGCGGCAGCCCGACGCCGATCCGTCCGGCCTGGGCGTCATCTGGCAGGCGCTGCTGACGCAGCCGCAATGGCATGCGGTGCTGCATCAATACCCGTCGTTGCGGCAGGTCCGCGAACTGATGGTGGCAATCGACGACTTGCGCGCCGCGATCGACGACGCAGACGAAGGCGGCGTCGCGAGCAGCGCGTGCGCGTGATGCCCGAAGCGGGCCGCCGCACGACCGCGACGCGCGGCCCGCTCAGTTGGTGAGCACGCCGAACGGCAGCGTCCATCCCGCCAGCCGGCCGCCGTCGCCCCATCGATCGTCGGCCGCATCGCACGGCAGCAGCACCGGCGCGGCCGCACACTCGAGCGTTTCCTTCGGCGTATGGCCGAACTCGGCCTTGAACAGCCGGTGGAAATACTTCTCGTCGGGAAAACCGTGCGCCCATGCGATTTCCGCGATGCGCTGATGGCGGCGCTGCGGATCGCCCAGCACATGGTATGCGTGACGCAATCGCCTGCGCGTGATCTGCCGCATCACGCCGCCCTCTTCCTTGAACAGCTGATAGAGCCGTGCCCTCGATACGCCGATGTCCCGGCAGATCCGGTCGGGCGTCAGGTCGGGTTCCAGCAGGTGCATGTCGATGTAGCGCCGCACGCGCTCGACCAGCGCGTTGTCGATCGGGCCGCGCGCGTCGTCGAGTGCCTGGGCGCTCGGCGCAACCGCCGCCGCCAGCAGCAGCAACAATGATTGCACGACGCTCGGCACGTCGTGCATGCGCAGGTCCGGCAGGTTCCGGAACAGTGACAGCATCTGGTCGCCGACCAGGCGGCCCACGCCGCTCGTCAGCGTCTGCCCGTGCGCCCGCGCCGCATGGCTCGGCAGCAGGTATCTGGGCACGACCAGGCTGATCACGTCGCCGGCGTCGACCCGGCAGTCGTTGATCTGCGCGACGTCGTACACGAACACGTCGCCGGCGCGCTTGATCAGCTCAGGGCCGCCGGTATGGCTCGCGAGCCGGCCGCCGAGCAGCAGCGTGAAGCGAATCGAATCCTGCCCGTCGAGCCGGATCCGCCGGGTGGTCCGGTGAACCGTATAGGTCGGCGCGCGCGAGCGCCATTGCCGGCCCGACAGGATCAGCGGGCCGAGCGCGGCGCCGCTCGCTTGCGCGTCGAACGGGCCGTGGCCGCCGGCGTCATCCAGCCGGTAGTCGCACAGCATGTCCTTGACCCACACGTGGAACCGGTCCGGCTCGGGGTAATCGGTCGTGCGAAACTTGAAAACAGGGACGAATGCCGCTTGATCCATGACGGTTTTTTTATCGAGCCGACGGGAAGGGATGAATCGGTTCGTTGATTATCGGACCAAATTGCGCCGGCGCAAGGCCGGCGCGGCATATCGTCCACCTAAGCGGTCGACCGACGCCCTGCGGTGGGCGTCGTCGTGATCGCGGCCATCAGCGTTGCGGATGGCACTCCCAGTCGTTGTACGTCGGCCGATCGATCGGCGTGAGCCCCGGAATCATGAACACCGTACAGCCGAAACGCCGCCCCTTGCCCGTCGTCGCGGCGTAACTCACCTTCTGGCCACCCAGCCCGTCCTTCTTCCCGTACTGCACGTTGGCGATGGTGATCTCGTCGGACGACGCGAGCCCGAGCGTCTTCGCGGTCGACGTCTGCACGTCGACCATGTTCATCTGCGTCGTGCCGCACGCGGACAACACGAGGCCCGCGACCGCGGCGCCCAGCGCGGTCCGGACGGTGCAATGCAAGGTTTGCTTCATCACTTCTCCTTCGGTTTCCCGCGCAACGCGATTTACGTGCCCGGGGTATAGAAACTGGACTGCAGCTGGCTGCCGATACTCGCGACATACGACTGCCAGATGAGCGCCATCGACCCCGTGCCGTTGACGGCCAGCGCCGGCCACGATGCGCTCTGCGCCGCCACCGTCGACGCGCTCCACGCCCCTTTCCGGTAGGTGGCCGCGATGACGGCCGACGCGCCCGGCAAGCCCGTGTCCTGCCATGCAGCCGTCACGTTGCCGCCCGCGTCGATCACCAGCGGCGGATACTGGGGGGCCGCCCCATTCAGGTGCTCCGTCAGCCGCTGCAGCGGCCCCCAGTTGCCGCTGGCATCGGACACGCTCGCCTGCAGGACGGCGCCCCCTTCGGCCCACATCGCGGCGGCCACGCCGTTTTCGTTGACGGTCAGCATCGGCGTCGCGATGAACCCCGTCGGCTCCGCGATCGCCGGCGCGACGGGCTGCGCGGGCTGCCACCCGGTGCCGGCCACGTAGCGTTGCGACATCGTCGCCGTGAGGATCTGCCCGCCCGTCACGTCGAGCTGCCCCCAGAGCAGCGTGATGTTGCCTTTCGTGTCCATGCCGGCCACCGGCGAGATGATCGTCGTGAACAGGCTCGAGTTCGAGACGGCCTGGTTGACGTCGGTCCAGCCGTTGGTCGCATCGTACGTGGCCGTCCACAGCGCCGACTTCGTATGGTTGGTCTGCCGCCACGCGAGCACCGCGCGGCCGGACGGCAGCACCGACATCATCGGCCTCACGTTGTCGGTATCGCCGGTCACCGCACCGGGCCCGGTCTGCACCGGCATCTGGATCAGCGCCGTCGGCGACCACTGTCCCGCCTGCGTATAACGCGTCCATGCGATGCGTGTATCGAGCAGGCTGATCGATTGCGTCCAGGCGACGAGCGCGTTGCCCTGGCTGTCGATCCCGGCCGTATAGGACGAACCGGCCATGTCCGCCGCCAGCTCGAGCGGCACGCCCCATCCGGTACCCGGGCTGTACGGGCGCGCCCACAGTGCGTACGTGTTGGGGCCCGGCATCCATTCCGTCCAGAACGCGACCGCCTGTCCGCTCGCGTTGCCGACCAGTTGCGGCTGAACCCCGGTCAGCCCGTTCATCGAATGCGACCCGTCGCTCGTGTCGAGCCGCGTCGCGCTTGCCCAGCCCGAGCCCGGGACATAGCGCGCGCCCCACATTTCGTTGCCGTTCGCGCCGGCCGGGCTGACGGTCATCCACGTGGCGAGCGCATTGCCGCTCGCGTCGATCGTCACGCTGGGGTCGCCTTCCGGTCCCTTGCCGTCCACCACGACGGCCGTCGACCAGCCGGCCTGCGGCTGCGCGGTGCCGCCGCCCGTCGGGGCGCCGCTCGAACCGCCGCCGGGCGGTGTCGTCCCGGACGGCGAGCCGGGATTGCCCGGCGCCGCCGACGACGCGCCGCCGTTCGTGGCGACGTCGTCGCCGCCGCATGCGCTCAGCGCGAGAACGGCTGACATGACCAACCATGTAATGGGTTTCATCGGAATCCTCTTGTTTTCGTTTTCCGGCATGCTCTCGTCTGCCGTTGGCCGAAACGCCGCATCGCGTCGGTCGGCCGATCGATTAGCAATACTATTGAAAAGACCCGCAAGGCGGCGGCGCCGTTTCATGCCCCCGTCAGGATCGATTCCGTCGATCGGATCGAACCCAACGCCGCCTTCTGCAGACCACCCCCGTCGGACGGCGAAGACGACCGCATGTCGTCTATCGTCGGATGTCCGTCACTGCCGGCTGCATCTTAATTCATGCGCTCCGGATTCAAGGTGGCGTTGCGTCTACAGTGAGTGGACTTCCATCTCGCCGGGCCGGCGAGCGGCGCGCCGGGCCGCCCTGCGCACGCGGGCGAACGAAGCGGCGCGTGAGGTACGATACGCGCCGAGGCGAAATGCCCGCTGAGAGAACCGGCCCTCGCGGCCCCACCCAGTACAAGAAAAATGCCGAGAAACCCGACGCTGAACCGAAACCTGCTCGCCGCGCTGGCGGCGAGCCTGCTTTGCCTGCCCGCCGCCCACGCCAGCTCGGACGACAGCTGCAACGTGCCGCCCACGCTCCGGCAGAGTACGTACTCGTGCGGCAACGTGCCGATGCTGAGTCCCGCCAACGACACGCGCATCAACGCGATGCTGATGATGGTCGACAGCGCCAAGGTCGCGCGGGTGTTTCCGGACCCGAAGACCATCCCGCCGAAAGACCGGATCAGCCAGATGATCGTGCCGTTCCCGATGGATTTTTCCGGGTGGATCGATATCGGCCAGAAGGCGCCCGACCCGACCGGCGGCGCAGCGGACGCCGCTGCGCCGTCGAACCGGTACGCCGATGGCGAAGGCAGCATCTGTCGCAGCATGGAATCAGGCGCGGACGCGTTCAACGACGCACTGGACGGTGCCGGCGGCCTTCCCCCCGACGAAGCCGCCCGCCTGCGCGCGGCGCGCGCCGACATCGCGCAGAAAACCTGTGCCGCGGGCGGCGCGAGCGCCGCCTGGACGAAGCCGCCGGTCAAGTCGCCGCTCGGCCAGCAGTTCGCCGCGTACCTCGACGGCACGAACGCGTTCTACCGCGCCGACTTCCTCACCGCGACCCGGGCCTTCGCGAGCGCATCGCACAGCGCGAACCCGTGGCTGAAGGAAACCGGCCTCTATATGGCCGGGCGCGCGCAACTGAACGCCGCGCAGGCCAACGCATTCGACAACGACAGCCCGACGCCGTCGCGCGCGCGCGTCACGAAGGTGTCGCTCGACGCCGCGAACACGGTGTTTCGCACCTACCTGAAGGTGTATCCGCAGGGGCGCTATGCGGTTTCCGCCACCGGGCTGCTGCGGCGCGTCGCGTGGCTCGGCGGCGACGTCGCGCAGCAGGCTGACCTCTACGGCCACGCGCTCACGCGCTGGTCGCCGGCGACGTCGAACGTGCCGCTGATGCAGCTCGCGAACGAACTCGACAGCAAGCTGCTGTTCGGGTCGGAACTCGACGTGCGCCAGATCCAGTCGCCGACCGTGCTCGCGACCGTCGACCTGCTCCGCATGCGTACGTCGGACAGCAGCGACTCGAGCCGCGGCAAGCCGCTGACGCTGGACGATCTGCAGGCGCAGAAACCACGCTTCGCGAACGCGCCCGCGCTGTACGACTACCTGCTTGCCACCTGGTATGTGCAGATCGGGCACAAGCCCGATGCCGCGCTCGCGTTGCTGCCGCCCGCGCCCGCCGTGCCGCTCGACTACTTCGGCCTGAGCCAGCAGGCGCTGCGCGCGTTCGCGCTGGAGGATAGCGGCCAGGGCGACAAGGCGCGCCAGCTGTGGCGCGACCTGATTCCGCTCGCGAAATTGCGCTTCCAGCGCGAGGCGCTGGAACTCGCGCTCGCGATCAACCTGGAGCAGGCCGGGCTCGTCAACGACGTGTTCGCCGACGATTCGCTCGTGCAAAACGCCGCGATCCGGGCCGTCCTGCTGCAGCGCACGGCCAATGCGGACCTGCTGCGCACGCAGGCGCAGAACCAGGCGACCGGCGGCGCGCTGCGCGACACCGCGCTATACACGCTGCTGTACAAGGAGCTCACGCGCTCGCACTACGCCGACTTCATCGCCGATACCGCGTTGGTGTCCGGCGCGCCCGCCGATCCGTTGAAACCGTTCATCGCCGCCGGCGCCCGGAACGAAGACGGCTACGTGTGCCCGTCCGCGCGCGAGATCGCCGCGGCGCTGCAGCAGAATCCCGCCGATGCGAAAGGATTGAACTGCCTCGCCGATTTCGTGCGCCTTCATCCGCCCGCGGCCGGCCTCGAAAGCGACCCGGTTCCGCCGTGGATGCGCAACGCGTCGGCGGCGGCCGCCACGCGCGTGCCGCCGACGCTCGGCGGCGCGCCGTCGCAATTCGCGGGCAAGCCGTACGAGCGGATGTCGAGCTACGTGACCGTGATCGCCGATGCGCAGGCCAGCCCGAACGACCGCGGGTACGCGCTGTACCGCTCGATCAAGTGCTATGCGCCGGGCGGCTCCAACGAATGCGGCGGCAAGGACGTGCCGAAGAACGTGCGCAAGCGCTGGTTCGACACGCTGAAGACCGCCTATCCGGGCACCCCGTGGGCGCAGAAGCTCCGCTACTACTGGTGAGCGCCGCGTGAAGCGCATCGCGTGTGTCGCGCTGCTGCTGGCATGCCGCGTCGCGCTGGCCGGCACCGTCGATGCCGCGCGGTACGACGCGTTCTGGCTGTGGGCCGGCGTGAAGCCGCAGCCGGTCGTCGGCGGCGCGCGCACCCTGTACGTGCTGCAAGGGCAGATCGAAGCGTCGCCGCGCGACGAGTCGCAGGTACGCGTCATCGCGCAGGGCGTCGCGCTGCCGCCCGCGCCGAACGCCCGGGTGTGGCTCGTCTATCGTGCGCATACGCTGCGCTGGACGCCACGCGTGACGCGGATCATGCTCGCGCAGCTCGAGCGCTGGCGCGCGTCGGGCCGCACGATCACCGGTATCCAGATCGACTTCGACGCGCGCACGCGCCACCTGCAGGATTACCTCGAATTCCTGCGGACGCTGCGCGAGACGCTGCCCGCCGATTGCCGGCTGAGCATCACCGGGCTGCTCGACTGGAGCAGCCGCATCGATACCGACCAGGTCAACCAGCTCAGGGGGATCGTCGATGAAGTGGTCGTGCAGACCTACCAGGGGCGCCGCACGATCCCCGACCATGCGGCCTACCTGCCGCGCGTCGCACGGCTGCAGTTGCCGTTTCGCATCGGCGTGATCCAGGGCGGCGAGTGGGACGCCCCGCCGTACCTCGCGGCAAATCCATGGTTCCGCGGCTACGTCGTATTCCTGCGCAACGACTAGCGGGCGAAAACGCGGTGGCCGCATCCCGCCCGCACAATGGCGACGCAGCCGCCGAAGCAGGCATGCGTCGCTACCCGTTACACCGTTTACACCGTTACGCCTGCACGAAAGCCAGCAGGTCGGCGTTGAGGACGTCCGCGTTGATCGTCAGCATGCCGTGCGAGTAACCCGGATAGGTTTTCAGCGAGCCGTTCTTCAGCAGCTTGATCGACTTCAGCGCGGCATCCGCGATCGGCACGATCTGGTCGTCCTCGCCGTGCAGCACGAGCGTCGGCACGGTGATCGCCTTCAGGTCCTCGGTCTGGTCCGTTTCCGAAAAGGCCTTGATCCCTTCGTAGTGCGCCTTCGCGCTGCCGATCATGCCCTGGCGCCACCAGTTCTGGATCACGCCCTGCTGCACCGTCGCGCCGGGCCGGTTGAAGCCGTAGAACGGGCCGCTCGGCACATCCACGAAGAACTGCGCGCGATTGTCGGCGAGCGCCTTGCGGAAGCCGTCGAACACCTCGAGCGGCAGGCCTTCCGGGTTCGCGTCCGTCTTCAGCATCAGCGGCGGCACCGCGCTGACCAGCACCGCCTTCGCGACGCGGCCGGCCGGCTCGCCGTGCCGGGCCACGTAGCGCGCGACTTCGCCGCCGCCGGTCGAGTGACCGATGTGCACCGCGTTGCGCAGGTCGAGCGCCTCGGCCACCGCAAACGCGTCCGCCGCGTAGTGATCCATGTCATGGCCGTCGGACACCTGCGCCGAGCGGCCGTGCCCGCGGCGATCGTGCGCGATCACGCGATAGCCTTTCTGGACGAAGAACAGCATCTGGGCATCCCAATCGTCGGACGACAGCGGCCAGCCATGGTGGAACACGATCGGCTGTGCATCCTTCGCGCCCCAGTCCTTGTAGAAGATCTCGACGTTGTCCTTCGTGGTGATGTAAGGCATGGCTGCAGGCTCCTTTGGGGTAGGTGAACATCGCGTGCCGGCCGAGCACCCGGGCGGGTGTCGGCACGAACCGCGGCGCGGCGGCACACCGCGCCGATCGACGCGGCACTTTCACGTTGTAGCGGAAAACTGCGACCCTGTCATGAAGCGGATTGCATCCGGTATGAACGAGGCCCGGCGGGCGGCCGCGCCGTATGGCAATATCGCGTCGGATCCGCCGTGCAGCCCCACTCACTTCAGGGACACTCATGTTCGATCACGTCAAATTCGGTGTCAGCGACTACGCAGCCAGCAAGGCCTTCTTCCTCGACGCACTCGAACCGCTCGGCGTAGCGGTCCTCGACGAAGGCGTGCCGACCTATGGCGTCGAACTCGGCATGCCGGGCAAGCCGACGCTGTGCCTGTTCCAGACCGCCGAGAAGCCGGCCCATCTTCACCTCGCATTCGCGGCCGACACGCGCGCGCAGGTCGACGCGTTCCACCGTGCGGCGCTGGCTGCGGGCGGCAAGGACAACGGCGCACCCGGCCTGCGCCCGCAGTATCACGCGAACTACTATGCCGCATTCGTCATCGGTCCGGACGGGCACAACATCGAAGCCGTTTGCTCGCGTCCCGAGGCCTGATCGTTCGATCGGGCCACGATTGACTGCATCCGCACGTCACGCAACCAACCGCGGATTCGTCACACGCAAGCCATTGCGCTTCAACCGTCCGTCGACACGGTCACCGCCTCCCACGCGCGCATCTCGTCTTCCAGCGCCGCCCATTTGGCGCGCACGAGCCGCAGCGCATCGCTGCCGAGCAACAAATGGGCCGGCGGACGGTCCGCCGCAATGACCGCGAGCATCGCGCGCGCGGCCTTCGCGGGATCGCCCAATTGCCGGCCGCTTTTTTCCTCGCGCGCCTGGCGGATCGGATCGAAGATCGCGTCGTAGTCGGCGATCGAGCGCGGCGTGCGTGCCATCGAGCGGCCGGCCCAGTCGGTGCGGAACGAGCCCGGCGCGACGGCGGTCACCGCGATGCCGAACGGCTCGAGCTCCTTGCCGAGCGTTTCCGAAATCCCTTCCAGCGCGAACTTGCTGCCGCAGTAATACGCGATGCCCGGCATCGTGATGTGACCGCCCATCGACGTGATGTTCAGAATGCGGCCGCGCCGGCGTTCGCGCATGAACGGCACGACGGCCTTCATCATCGCGACGGCGCCGAACACGTTCACGTCGAACTGTCGGCGCATCTCCGACAGCGGCGACTCCTCCAGGATGCCTTCGTGCCCGTAGCCGGCGTTGTTCACCAGCACGTCGATGGGGCCGACGCTGGCCTCGATGTCGGCGACGACGCCGTCGATGCGCTCGAAGTCGGTCACGTCGAGCACGCGCCCGATGGCCGCATGCGGGGACAGCGCTTCGAACGCCTGCCGTGCCTCGTCACTTCTCACGGTGCCGACCACCGTATGACCCGCGGCCAGCGCCTCCTGCGCGAGCGCGCGGCCGAAGCCGCTGCTGACGCCGGTGATGAGCATGAGGTTGCCGGATGCCATGTGAGCTTCTCCCAAATGTCGATCGAAGCATGCATACTAGTCTGACGATCTACGCCGAATAAGCCCGATTCTGCTGATTTTCTTGCACAAAACTATGAGCGCCACGTCCTCCTCGCCCCGATCGCCGTCGCTGCCCGCGCGCGGCCGCCAACGCCTGATCGCGTTGCTGCACGCGTTGGCGCCCGACGAAGGCTATAACCTGACCGCGCTGCCGAGCGTGCGCATCCTGCGTTCGAACCGCGCGCTGTCGCGCACGCCGGTGTTGTACGACCCGGGCATCGTGATCGTGTGCCAGGGCCGCAAGCGCGGCTATTTCGGCGGTGAACGCTATCTGTACGACGAGGATCACTATCTGGCGGTGTCGGTGCCCGTGCCGTTCAGCATGGAAACCGACGCGACGGCGGAGCACCCGCTGCTCGCGCTGTATCTGCACCTCGATTTCCCGATGGCCGCCGAACTGGCCGCGCAGATCGACCGCGCGGGGAACGCGGAGCCCGTGCAGGCGCCGAGGAGCATGATGTCGACGCCGATGGACGAAGCGATGCATGCGAGCGTGCTGCGTTTCGTCGAGGCGATGCATCGGCCGCTCGAAGCGGCGGTGCTCGGCCCGGGGCTGCTGCGCGAACTGTATTTCCGCGTGCTCACCGGCGCGCAGGGCAGCGCGATGAGAAACGCGCTGGCGATGCGAGGCCAGTTCGGCCGGATCGGCCGCTCGCTGCGCGTGATCCACGCCGACTACGCGCAGGCGCTCGATGTGTCGCGACTGGCCGGCGAGGCCGGGATGAGCGTGCCGAGCTTCCACAGCCACTTCAAGGCGATCACGCAGGTGTCGCCGATGCAGTACCTGAAGTCGACGCGACTACATCAGGCCCGCCTGCTGATGGTGCGCCAGGACCTGACCGCGGAGGCGGCCGGTTATGCAGTCGGCTATACGAGCCCGTCGCAGTTCAGCCGGGAATTCAAGCGGCTGTTCGGGCTCACGCCCGCTCAGGAGACGAAGCGCATGCGCGCGCAGTTCGCGATTCCGGCGGCGTTCGACGATGCGGTGTATGTGTCGTCGCATTGACGTGCCGCATCCTGCTGCGCCTGCACGCCGTCACCGCGCGCCCACCTTCCATACCGTCACCTCGTGCAGCGTCTGCCCCGGCTTGAGCACGGTCGTCGGGAACGACGGATGGTTCGGCGAATCGGGAAAGTGCTCGGCTTCCAGCGCGAACGCGTCGGTCTGCCGGTAGGCCGTTCCGCCCTTGCCCGCCGAACGTTGCGAACGCACAGATCGCGAGTAGCGGGCGGAGCGGCCAAAGTCGTTTCATGGAATATCTCCGAAGCCGGTTTCTTCGCCACGTGACGCAAATCGGGTACCCGCGCGGCGCCCGGAGATATGCCGATCGACGCGCTCAGGCAGCACCGCCGGCCGTCGTGCATGAACATTGACGACGGTCGACACGCGACGCTTCGCGTCAACTCAGGTCCCGATCGTCGCGCGGCCCGGTCACGGCTTCGAAATGGCCGCCTCGATCCCAGATGACGACCTTACGTGCGTCCGGCTCGTCGGACCCGAGGCTGTCCCGGTGGACGACGCCGTTCAGTTCCGATATGACTTCGACCTTCAATTTCGGCTGCACGCCGGGATCGGCGTTGATCAGATCGACCAGCCTCACTGCGGGTGCGCTGCGGGCGGAGATCTTTTCGTTGTCGGGAAGACGCACGCCCGGAGCTTTCTTGAGAATCTCGCGATACTGACGGACCAGCGCAGGATGAGACGAATCGAAGTTGCCGGTCGCATGCTGAAGCATCGAAATCAGGAAACAGTTGTTGGTGCTACCGGCGGTGACACCGTCATTCGGTACGGCGTGCATCCCTGCCCGCGTCAGCGCCCGTTCGATGCGAGGCGAGGTCATGTTCGCAGCGACGGCTTCCTGCAAGTACTCTAGCTTGCTCGAATAGAGCTGTTGGATGTCGGCCGGCAACTCGTCCCAATCGGTGATGCGGCCGCCGTGGGCCGACGCGCCGGCGTCGAAATGCTCGTCGATTGCAGGCAGGTCCTTGAGAAAGGCTTCCGTGCGGCTCTGCTCCAGCGCGAGGCGTAGTTGCGCCCGCTCTTCCGCGAGCGTGGCGGGGGGCCGCAAGTCGGTAAAGGTTCGCGAAGGCGCTGCGTGCGATGACGTCGTTGCAGTTGGCCGCTGCACGTGGACCGGCGGCCGGGGCCAGTCCACATGCAGTTGTGCGAAGGCTGAACCACGCGTCGGCGGCATCGGCGCAGATGGCGACGCCGGGCCCGCGGCCGCAAACATCCGACTCGCGGCGGTCGCTTCGGCTTGAGGGCGTCGCATCGAAACCGCGGCAATCGCCGGTGTCGCCGTGCCTGGACGCCCAGGACCCAGCATTGGCGCGGACGGCGCGCTGCGCTGCCGCGCAACGGCATCGGTGGCAGCGCGGGGTGGTGACGAAGCTAGGCCGGCAAGCGGGCCGGCCGGCCGGTGCATCGTACGGACGGTACGTGCGATGGCGTGCGCCTCATGCATGGCCTCCCAGACCGGCATCAATGCACGGGTGATTCTGCTGACCATCGACGCTCCCTCACTCAATAATTTCAGGCCGACCGTTTCCCGTCTTCAAACAAATATCGAGCCGGTCGATACGAAAGGTAAGCACGTGCGCTTGCCGATACAACGCAAACCGCGACACCGGATCGACATGCTTCGCAACCCGAAACATTACTTCGCCGAGGTCGCCATGTGCTCGGTGACCACCCGAATCCGCGTTCGGTCGAAACCACGTCGGGCGAATGCCGGCACCGGCGGCGCGGCTCGCGCATACGTGCGGCCCGGCCGCCGATGCGCATGACGCGCGGCCGGACCGCCATCCCCGTCAGCCGCGGCCTAGCGCGCCGGGCGCAACGCGAAGCCTGCCAGCGCGCCGACGATGCACAGCGCGCCCACATAAATCTCCGGCGCCTGCGGGTTCGATTTCAGCATCACGGACACGAACACCGGCGTCAGGCCGCCGAACAGCGCATACGCGACGTTATACGAGAACGAGATCCCCGAAAAACGCACGATCGGCGGAAATGCCTTGACCATGGCGACCGGGATTGCCGCCACCGCGCCGACGAAGAAACCGGATACCGCGTAGAGCGGCAGCAGCAATGACGGATCGACGGCGAGCTGCCGGAGCATGAAGAAATACGATGCACCGAGCAGCAGGCAGCCGCAGAAGATCGTGCGGGCGGTGCCAATGCGTCCGGCCACCGTACCGGCGACGATACATCCGATCGTCAGGCAGAGCGTCGCGGCCGAATTGGCCTGCAGCGCAAGCGCCGGCTCGATATGAAAACGCTTGGCGACGAGCGTCGGCGTCATCAGGATCACGACGACGATCGCGGCGGTCAGCGTCCACGTGAGCATCATCGAAACCAGCACGGCCCTGCCGTGATCGCGCAGCACCGCCTTCAACGGCACTTCGCGGGTCAGCGCCCGGCTGCGCTTCATGTCGATGAACACGGGCGTTTCATTGAGCCAGCGTCGCAGAAATGCGGACAGGATCCCGAACAGCCCGCCGACCACGAAAGGAATCCGCCACGCATACGCGCCGATGGCGGCATGCGAGTAGTGCTGGTTGATCCCCGCCGCGATCAGCGAGCCGAGCAGGATGCCGAGCGTGAGGCCGCCCGTCAGCAGGCCGCATGCATAGCCGACATGGCGCGGCGGCACGTGCTCGGACACGAACACCCACGCGCCGGGCACTTCGCCGCCCACGGCCGCGCCTTGCAACACGCGGCACAGCAGGAGCAGCACGGGCGCGGCGACGCCGATGGATGCATAGGTCGGCAGCAACCCCATCATCAACGTCGGCAGTGCCATCAGCATCACGCTCATCGTGAACATGCGCTTGCGGCCGACGAGATCGCCGAAGTGCGCCATGATCACGCCGCCGAGGGGGCGCGCGAGATAGCCGGCCGCGAAAACCCCGAACGTCTGCACCTGGCGCAGCCAGTCGGGAATCGACTGCGGGAAGAACAATTGACCGATGACCGTCGCGAAAAACACGTAAATCACGAAGTCGTAAAACTCTAGTGCGCCGCCCAGCGCGGCGAGCACCAGCGTTCGGTGGTCGCTGCCTGTCAGCGGACGGTTCGGTACAGCCGGAATGGAAAGCGAGTCTATTGAGTTCATCTGGAATGAGGTCTGGAGTCACGGACGGCGCGTCAAGCCAAGGACGTGCTACTCGCTCAAAACACCCGCGCGACTCATTTCATTCCGTCTTGCATCGATTCGTCGACGCGGCCGACGTCGCGACCGATCGAGACCGCGCTGTGCCAGCGACGTCGCAGCGTACGCGCGCCGGCATGGAAATTCGCGCTCCGCGTGACGGCTTCGCGCCACGACGGGCCGCGTCCGGGCGAACCGAGTAATAAAGAGGCAATCGCGCCGGAAATGGGCGGATGTGCTCCGCCCTTTGGGCTCGTTACGCCATGTCATCACTTGAAACGCCAACCGGATCTTCTGGGACACATGAAAGTCAATTCGTCGAGTTCCGCTCCGTCAGTCGATGACGCGCAGCCCCGCCAGACAGGCACCGAGATGAACAACCGCCACCAGACGATCGGGAGGAAATCGAACGGTCTTGCGCCCGCGCTAACGGGATTGGCTTCGAGGAGCCGCCGAACCTCATTAACGGAACGGCCATCTGCATCGGCCTTTCATAGCACTGCGTTTCACGCACCGGAACAGAATCCATTCCTGCAACCATCGCATAGCGACCTGTTGAAATCGGCTACTGCCGAAATAGCGCACACCCTGGAAGAACTAGGCACCGGTCTGCTTGTTCATGGCAGCAAGCCGGGATGGTTTATCGAGCAGCACGATGAAAAGTCGGGCTATACCGCCATATCGTCGCTGATCGAAAGTCCCCTACTGAAGCTGCGTGATGGATTCACACTGATTCGTCTCGAATCGTCACCCGGATCATCGCGGGGCTTCGTCCTCGTAAACAAAAAGAACCTGCTCGACCTGGCAAACGAACCCCAAGCATATTCGTATTTTATTGATACTTTGTGCCCCGGCCAGACACCACCGACGCATCAACTGGTAGACGAATACATCATTCCGGCGATAGCGCCCAGTGTCCTCGGTGACAGCGCGAAAGGTGAAGCGTTAATGGGTGTTGTGCTCGGTTTTGGTGTATCGAGCGCCCTCCAATTCAATTCGTTCACGCCGGAGGCGAAATTACAACGCTTGAAATGGCTAACCGGCAAGACCGCAGAATCGCACGCCCACCTCCAGAAAATGTCCGCTCTTCACCGAGTTTCAAACAGGCTGGTAAACAACACGGTGGTGCCACCTCATGTCCCATCGTTTATCCCAGCGGACGACCCCGTCGCGATCGCCCTCGTCGACAAATATCACCAGGAAAGTGCCGCGCTGTACGACCACTGGAAATCGTTGAAGAAGACACCCGCATACAAGGACCTGAAGAAGAACGAAATGATTGCCGCCGATTTTCTGGGACGCCTGTTCAAGGCCGTTCCCGCCAATGGCGAAGCGTCTGGCACGCGACCGAACATGGGCGCCTCGCGGAGGTAACCCGCCGCGATGCCGGGAATAAACGGCGACAGCCGCGTGTTCTATATGGATACAAGGTCCCAATGGGCCTGCCGCACGCGTGCACTGGGTGCCTGCGTAAAACGTTCACCGTTCCTCCCGGAGACATCATGCGGTTTGCGGTCCTCGGCGCCGGCGCGGTCGGCTGCTACTACGGCGGCATGCTGGCGCTGCACGGCCACGAGGTCGGGTTCATTGGTCGCCCGCTGCATGTCGACGCGATCCGCGACCACGGCCTGCGCATTCAGACGCGCACGTTCGACACGCACGTGTCCGCCCATGCGTCGACCGACATCGCCGCGGCCGGATCGGCCGACGTGGTCTTCATCTGCGTGAAAGCGGGCGATACCGCCGAGGCCGCGCGCGGCTTGCGTCATGTGCTGGCGCCGGATGCCATCGTGGTCAGCCTGCAAAATGGCGTCGACAACGCGGCGCTGTTGCGTGCGGAGATCGCGCAGCCGGTCATTTGCGCGGCCGTCTACGTGGCGAGCGAGATGGCCGGCCCCGGGCATCTGCTCCACCATGGCCGCGGCGATCTCGCGATCGAAGCGTCGCCGTGCAGCGGACGGCTCGCACAGGTACTGCGCGCAGCGGACATTCCCACCCGGATAGCCGACGACGTGCGCGCGGTACTCTGGCGCAAGTTCATGCTCAACTGCGCATACAACGCGATTTCCGCGATCGTGCACCTGCCGCTGGGCGAGATGCCGCATCGCGACGCATTGCGCGAAACGATGTGCGCGATCGTCGCCGAATGCATCGCCGTCGCCGCGGCCGAAGGCGTGCATGTCGACGACGAGCCGGCCGATATCGTCGCGCACATCGAAGCGACGATTCCTCCGGGCCAGTATTCGTCGACAGCGCAGGATCTGGCGCGCGGCAAGCCCGGCGAAATCGACCATCTGAACGGCGCGGTCGTTCGGCGCGGTCTGGCTGCCCGCATCGGCACGCCGGTCAATCGGACACTCCATCTGCTCGTGAAGATGCTGGAAGCCAAGGCCGCGGCGCGCGCGTGACGGGCGACGATCGCGTGGGTGGACCGGGCAGGCCGTCAGGTCGCGCCGGACGGTCGATCGGTGACCCCGGCCTCGATATCGTCGGTCGGCCGCTGCCGCCGCGGCGACGCGCTCGCCGCGCCGACGAAAGCCGGCAGCATGAACGCGATGGCCAGCGCGGCCAACACATTCGTCACCAGCGCGGCTTCTTTCGGACCGAGCTTCGCAGCCGGTCCGACCTGGCTGATCGCGCCGATCAGACCGAACAACGCGACGAAAAGCGATTGGCGCCCGAGCATGGCCCCCATCGCCTTGTCCGCGAAATCTTCCCGGCTCGCGCGACCGACCCAGCGACCGTTCGATCGATCGTCGCCGGCATTCGCGACGAACGGCAGGTGCAGGCTGGCCGTCAGCTCGAGGTTCCCGATAGCCCGCATCCCCTCCCGCACGCCGCTCATCAGCGTCGGGGCGACATCGAACTTGTCGAAAAATGCAGTGAGCGCGGGATAGCACAGCGCGTCCATCGTCTCGCCTAATGCGTTGACGCCCGAAAAGACAAGCAGGGAAGGCGTCGCATGCGCGACCGATTCGGATGCCGTCGCCGCGCTTGTGCCGGAGTGCGATGTGCCCACGCCCTGCAATATATTGACCACGAGCTGATTGAAGCCATAGATGACCGCGTCCGTCAGCACGGCCTTTCTGTTCGGCGCGGTTTTTCCGGGGTCCCGATTGTCGCCGAGACGGACGAACACATTCAGCATATCGCGAGTGATCGGATATACCGTCGCCTTCGCCAACAACGCGGCCGCGTCGCCGAATCCGCCCGTGGTGGCGGCAGCGACGCCGGCGCCCGCTAGCCACATCACGTTGCTCGCCTGGCCAAACTTCGTCCAGGTATTCGCCCGCCCGTCCCTCCGTTGCTTCAAAAACACCAGTGCGTTAAGCAACGCCGTGGCGCCGAGAATCGTGCCGGTTACCGCGATCTTGGTGGACTGAGGCGAATGTTCCAGCCATCTCGCCACCTCATGCCCGCAGACTTCACGGATATAGGTCGTCGCCAGGGTAATGGCCCCTTCGCGCGCAATTGCGGTGCCGAAGTTGGCGGCCATGCGCCGAAGCGCCGGATGACGTGGTGCCGACAGCGCATGTTCCGCGAGTGACATCGGCAGCGACCGCGCAGACTCGGACCTCCTCGTCGCCAACTCGGCTGACGCGGACGACCGCCGCGTCGATGACGGCGGCGCGGTGTGCGCTTGGGCCGGCGGTGATTCCGCGATCGCTTCCGAAACGGACTCTGGAGCGTGTTGGGGAGAAACCGCCCCGGTCCGGTCTCCCGCCGATTTTTCCCATTCCGGCACGATGGGGACCGGGATGTCGGAAAGACCGCGCGGGTCCAGCGAGCCGGCCGGCAGCAGTACCGCCGTACCGGACCCACGCTCGCCACATTCCATGCGCTCGTTCCACCGCTCTGCGGGCAAATTGTTCGGCAATCGCCCAAGGCGTTTCGGGTGAAGTTCGCGGGTCCTCGGCGCCAAAGGCGTACTTCGATCACGCTCGCCGCCAGCGCTCGATATCTGCGGATGACTTCGCGACAGTTCAGACAACGCGGACGAGACACGACTGTCACCTCTCACCGAACTTTTGCCGGACCGACTCGGAGAGGTCGCCTCGTCCGGGTGTGCATCGACAGAAGCCGGGAACGACTGCGTCACATCACCAGATCTCATTGCAATGCCCCCAAAATTGCCGCGTTGTCATGCGATTCAACGAACCACTCGATCTGCTCCAGAACCGTCAAACCATGTCGTCACCGGTCGGCGCCGAGCGTCGCGGCTGCTCGCGTGCACCGTTCGTGAGGGTGCGGGTAGCAGCGTCGAATGCCATCGCCGCGCCGTCGCTGATCGGCTGTAGCACATGCGCCTGCGCTGCGCCGGGCAATGCCTGCGCGGCCCGTCCGAGCGTGCGCAAATATTGCGCGCCGCGCCCGGCGCCCGCTTCCAGCAGCCCCATCGCGCCGCCGAGCACCAACGTGACGGCATAACCGATTTGGGCATTGATCTCGCCAGCGGGCCGGGCGATCCGATCGAGTTCGGCGAGCGACGTGCTCTCCGATTGCGAAATCTGGCGCAGCATGCCGCTTTGCTTCGCGTGGTCCGTGGTAATCCACGCGTCCACATGGTTGGTCCCGCTGCCCGCCCACCTTTCGGTCAGCATCGTGGACAACATGCTGATGACCTCGGTCGGCGTCGAGTACATCAGCGTAATGAGCTGTTCGACCGAGCTCGGGATGATGCGCTGGTGTTCGAGCACGGACAGGAGCGCCCCGAGCGTTGCGGCAATTTCGCCGCCGGTGGCCATCGAACGGATCGACGATCCGGTTCCACGGGCCGCGCGCAAGGTATTGAGCGCTTCGTCCTGGACGTGCTTGCGCACATCGTTCGCGACCGGCGGCGGAATCGTCCCGGCCGCGATCATGGCCATCTTGGCCTCGACCAGTTTCTCGTGGTCCTCCTTGATTTCCAGCGGGACCATCGCACCGGACGTCCATGTCGCGAGCAGGTTGGTGCCTTGTTTCACCGCCAGCAGAGCGAGGGCAAGACCATGATTGCCGCTGTCTCTCGCGTCGAGAGCGGCCTGGCGCACGAGATTGTTCGGAATCGAACCGAGGGCCGCGATCGAGCCGGAATAGGCCGCGCCCTTCAGGTCGTCCAGCGCCGTGGCCAAGTCGGGCGGCAGAAAGCGGCCGCCCTTCATCACCTCCATCAGCCGCTTGATGACCATCGAATCGAAAGTTTCGGCGACCAGCGGTGTCAGCGAATCGAGGTAGGGGCCCCCTCGTGCCGCAGGTTCGCGGCCTATGGCCTCCTTGACGCTGCCCCAGATGCCGTACTCGAAGGCCGCGCCGATCGCACCGGTGCCGACCAGGCTGGCGCCCAGGCCATACGTCAATTCCTTGTTGAAGTCCTTGTTGGTCGCAAGCAACAGCAGCGACATCGCGCCAAAATCGTGGCGGAATTTCGTTACCCGTCTGCTCCGCTCCGAATCGTCGGCCGGCGCCGTCAGCACGGATTGCAGACGGGCGGCCAGCGCGCTATCCGACGTCACATGAATGCGCAGGCCGATATTGCGCATGAATTCGCTCGGGTGCTGATTCGTCCCCGGCACGCGGGCATCGGGCGTAAATGCGTGCAGCGGCTTGGCAATGGCATCGCGCAACAGATCGGTGGCCAACAGCAGGTTGCCGCCCGCAAGTTTCATGAACAGGCCCATCTTGTCCATCAGGTTCCCGTCCCATTCGACCTGGATGCGTGCCCCGGGCGGGAGCGTCGACACCTTTAAAGAGGGATCCAGGTGCGCGATGAGCTCAAGCATGGCCTGCACGCCCTGGTCGTCATCGCAGCGCAAGTGCTTGTCCGCACCGACGCTCAGCGTGCCGCCGCACGGCGGCGGCATCTTGAACGTGATCTCGTCGCCGCTCGATTCGGTGCTCGAATGAGAACGAGCGGCAGAGGTCGTGCGAGAGAGGCTGCTCATTTCGATCGGCGGTTCGACGTCGCGCACGCGCGTGGCATCGGGAGTGCCAGGCCGCCCCGTCGCCGTCGAGCGACGCCCGGCAGGCGACGCGTTTCGGCGGCCAGCGGCGTCGGTCGACGAGGCCGGTCGCGGGCTGCGCGACGGCAGCCTCGACAACGGCGATGACGCGATCTCCGGACTCTTGTGCGTGGAGCCCCTTGTATCAGGCTTATGCGACGGTGCGTGCGATACGTCATCGCCGTGTGCAAAATCGTGAGGGGGCGAGGCAGAGCGAATCGACGATGGCATGGCGAATGTACCTTGATGGACGGATCGGAATCGATGGTGCGGATGCTACGTGCACTGCCGTCGGCTTCGTGCCGGACAGACGAAGCGGGATATCGATGCGCGAACGTCCGTCAACGCAAAACCGGCAGCATGCGGCCGGTGCGCAGGCATCCAGCCGATGCCGTCACCACGCCGGTTCGACGACCGATCAGCGCGTAGCGCGCACTGCCGGCATTCGTCGGCATCTCGTTCGCATGGAGCTCACCTGCTTCGCAAGCGTTTATCGAATCACGGCGATCTTGGCTAGATTGTTCGGTGCGTACATCCGCCTGAAACACGGTGGGTTCGCACCTTTCCAACTCCAGTGAGAATGCCATGTCCGTCGAAATGCCCAATGCCACCAATACTCCGAACGTCGATGACTGGAACAGGTCCATCGCGAACGACGCCGACAAGTACGGAGGCGATATTCGGAAGTTCATTGACGACAATGTCAAGAAATACTCGAAGCAATTCACCGATGACATGAACAACGCAATGACGCCGGGTGAAAACAACCCGCAGTACCAGTCGGCGCTGAAGGACTGGAGCAGCAAGAATCCGGACGCCGCCAAAAACTTCGACAAGAGCGCCAACGATCCGAAGCAGAAGAAGCAGGTCATCAATCAACTGCAGATGGCGATCAACAAGGGCGAGATCACGAAAGACCAGGCGTCCAAACTGTTGACGAAGGGACCGGCGGCGCACGAGTACGATTTCTCGTCGAAAGGCCACAACGGTACGTCCGCCGGCGCTTACGCGATCGCGCACGAAACCGGCGGTGCACTGGACGGAGACTCCTCCGATCCGAAGAAGGCGGGCCGCGAATATATTGCGTCGCAAGTCTTCTCGCTCGGCGGCGCGTTCAAAAACCCGCTCAGTGTTGCGCTCGATCCGACCGAGAGCCATTCGGCCCAGAACATCATGAGCCCGTGGATCAGTCCGATGAGCATCGGGGGACAATGGCTGGGCCAGCTCGACTGACGCTGCCTGACGCTCGCGCGCGGTGCGCGCGAGCGCGCCTCCCCGAACGCACGACAGGGGCCGGCATGTTCGACGCCGGCCCCTCGCTACTGCGCTCACGCACCCCGCACGAACCGGATTCTCATGCGCTGGCGCAGCGCGCCTCTTCCGCCACCCGACGCTCGACGATCCGGCGTGCACGAATCGCGCCCGCGTCGCTGGCGAGCAGCACCGGCCGCTGCGCCCAGAAATCCGTTGCGCCCAGCGCCGCTTGTTGCGCCTCGAGCATCGGCAGATCTTCATCGCGGAACGGCACCATCAGCCCGGCGACCGCGTAATCGACCAGCGCGCGCGCCGCGGGGCCGAGCGCCTTCGGCAAACCGAACGCGAAGAAATAATGCGTGCTCGCGGCCGTCTCGGGCGTCAGCAGATGCGCCGAGCGCGATACCCGCCCGTGGGCCGCGCCGCTCGGGCACACCGCGACGTCGATCGCGAGCAGGGACGGCGGATCCCAACGCACTTCCAGATGGCGATCCGCGCGCACGCCGTCGGGCACGCCGAACGCACGCGCCACGAACGCCGGCAACCGTTCCGCCTGCGTTCGCCTCGACGAGCGCACCGTGTCGCCGTCCTGCTCCACGCGGCCGGGATCGCGTGCGATCGCGTCGCTGCCGAGCGTGTCCGGATGCAGATACTGGAAATGGCTGAGGTCGAGCAGGTTGTCCACGCTCAACTGATAATGCGCGCGCGTCAGCAAATAACCGGTGCTCACTTCGTTATCCTCTGGATCGACGAACGAGAAGTCTGGCAAGGACGCGCCCGCGTCGGCCAGCGCGGCGTCGCCCATCCAGATCCACACCGCGCCATGACGCTCGATCACCGGAAAGCTGCGCACGTGCGCGGCAGCCGGAATGCGGCCGTCGCCGTGCGGATTGTGCGTGCAACGGCCCGTGCCGTCGAAGCGCAGGCCATGATAGGGACAGCCCACCGTCCCGTCGCGGACATCGCCCTTGTGCAGCGGCGCGAAGCGGTGCGGACAACGGTCCGACAGCGCGCGCGCACCATGTTGCGCGTCGCGGAACAGCATCACGGGTTCGCCCAGCAGCGTGCGGCCGAGCCCTTTTTCCGTCGACAGCTCGTGGATCCATGCAGCGATATACCAGGCATTTCGAATGAATGTCATGAGTTTGGTCCTCTTGTCGCGAAGCGCGGCGCGTTCCGCCGCAAGCGCCGCGCGCCGTTTCCGGCTCACGGTTCCAACTGCGCCGGTCCGCTGCCCCATCGCGTCAACGTCTGCTGAATCCGGCGCACATAGGCATCGCGCAGCTTCGGCGTTTCGGAGTGGTAGGCGCCCACGGCTTCCCAGGTGTTGCCGTGCTTCAGCATCTGCTTCTTCAGTTGCCAGGCGGCCACGTAGATGTTCACGCACTCGTCGCGCAGCGACTGCGCATCGATGCCGAAACCGGACAGCTCGCGTAGATGAATCGAGTTGATCTGCAGTTCCCCGATATCGATCGAGCCGTTGCCGTTGCGATGCTCGGCCGCCGGGTTGCCGCGCGATTCGACCCAGGCGATCGCGCGCAACACGTATGCACTGACGCCCTGATAGTTCGCCGCCGCGTCGAAGCAATCCGCGAACGCGCACGGGGTCAGCCAACAGGACAGCACGACGGCGGCCATGCCGCGTGCGATGGTGCAGCGGCCGCCGTGTGTCCATGGCCGCGACGGCTGGAAAGATCGACGAGTCATGTTGGATCCGATGGGTCGAATGGTCGGCATGGGTGCACGGCGCGCACGCAGTCCGGTCCCTGTCCGGCCGGCGCGCACGGACAACACACGGACCGTGCGCCGTCGCCGTGCCGGATGAAAAGTAACCACGACCGTGATCGACGTCCATCGCGCCAGCGCCGCCACGTGGCGTGAGATTCGGATTGGCGCGTGTTGCTTCGCGCGCCCGAAGCCGCGGGCGGTGCTCGCCGTGGCTCGCTGGCCTGCCGTTCGGGTCGCGCCACGAGACTTCGTCCCGCTGACGCGACGAGCGGCCATGCGGGGCTATAACCGCGACACCCCTTTCCTGTGGTGGGAGAATCCCGTGGCATCCATCAACACCGTATCGCCGTCGCCCAGTAACGCCGAATCCATCGGGGACCATTCCAGACCGGGTAGTGCCGATCATTCGGACGGCGGATCGCTGTCTCCACGATCGCGATCGCAAAGCGTCTCGTCACCGCTGCTGAGCCTTCAACATACAGGAACGGACAGCCTCCGTTCGCGCGGCAGGATATCGGTCCGCCCGTTTCCGGCAGCCCGGGCAGGATCAACCGTCCCATCGGCGCCGGCGAACGACGCACCTTCGATCTTCGCGCCGCGCCCCGTGAAGGCCAGCGACGCGGTTTCCTTGCAGGTCCTCGGGGGCCAGCGTGCGCTTTCGCCCATGCGTCTGCGGCCGGCGGCGGCACATCCGAGGATGGAAGCGGAATCATCATCGATCGCGCCCGATTCGCCGCGGGCGAACACGCCGGCCTCGCCGCACCCGGCCGGGGAAACCGCGACTCGCTACGCCCCGCCGCCGGAGGCGCCGCCCGGGTGGAAGCCCGAGTCCGATGGTGCTCAGCGCTACACCCCGCCGCCGGGGCCACCGCCAGGGTGGAAGCCCGAGTCCGATGGCGCTCCGCGCTACGATCCGCCGCCCGGTCCACCGCCGGGGTGGAAGCCCGAGTCCGATGGCGCTCCGCGCTACGATCCGCCGCCCGGTCCACCGCCGGGGTGGAAGCCCGAGTCCGATGGCGCTCCGCGCTACGATCCGCCGCCCGGTCCACCGCCCGGGTTTCATGCACATCATCCGGGCGCGCATCCCGAGCCGCTGATGCAGGAAATGCCGCTACATCCCGAGGTAACGTCGCACGGGCAACCGGCCGAACCACATTGGCTGCAGCAGCGGTTACCGCAACTCGCGAACATGGGAGGCCAGATCGCCGACATCGCCCTGTCGACGCTCAACGCATTCCTGCAAATCCTGGTGAAGGCCGCGCACAAGCTCGAGGAGCTTTCAAGGAAGTAAGCATGCGCGAAGCGTCACGGATGCATGACGGGTGGGTCGTGGCGCCACGGCCACCCGCCGCACTCCTTCGCCCCCTAGGAGCGGCCAGCCAACGGTAACAGAACGTCAAAGATCGCAGACCACCCGGACCCCGGGTGCAACGATGTACTCGACAAATGACTGTCACCCGTTCGCACCTCAACCGCTTTTCCGACAGGAGCACGCCATGCTGTCCACCCTCTATTTCGCTATCGCATCGGCCTTGTCGTCGGCAGATACGTCGTCGACGTTCTGTACCAAGATGTTCGCGGGCCAGTTCCTCGACGCGGCGAACCTCGCCGCCCATCGCGCCGACACGGAACGACCGGCGGGCGCGCCGGACGTCGAAGCATTGCAGGCGTACGCGGATGTCCAGCTCGTGCTGGGGCGCCATGAAGACGCGGAAGAAACGTATCGTCGCGTGCAGAAGGCGCTGACTGGCGAGCGCGTCGCGATCCGCGCGGCACTGAGCCGCAATGCGGCCTGGCAGGCACTGTTTCGCAACCGGTTCGGCACCGCGCTGATGTGCTTCAAGCGCATTGCCGACGACGACGAAGCGTCGCCGACGCAACGTCTCGAAAGCCTCGTCGGCGCGACGCTCGTGCTGTTCCATCTCGGCCGCCTCGACGGCGCACGCACGCGCCTCGACATGATGTCGGAGCTGGCCGTCGCCGCGCCGGACAAGCGCTGGCGCCGGCTGGTGGATGCCTTGCGCCGGGATCTGCTCGCGCAATACCACCTGCGCGCCTGCGAGCCGATCGCCGACCACATCTACTGGCACTCGGGGCATCCGGTCGTTCTCGAGCCGGCGGCGAACGAGGTCGGCGGCGGCATGTCGATGTTGTCCGACGAACAGACGCCGATGATCGCCGTGCTCGCGCAGCGCGCCGACTATCTTCAGCAGCTGCAATCGCTCGCGCGCGGCAGCGAGGCGGTGCTGGAGCGCATCGAGGTGTATCTGCGCTGGAGCGTCGGGGCCGGACTGCACGACTACCATCGCGCGCTGCGCCTCGAAGTCGCGCTCGCCGCGCTGGCCGGCAACGCGACCCGGATCGCCGAAACGATGCTGCGCATGTTCAACGACACGTCGATGCCCGGCAACCAGCATGCGCGCTGGTATCTCGAGTACCTCTATTGCCAGTCGAAGGTTCGTCAGCAGCAGGGGCGCCTGCAGGACTATTCGCAGCTGTATGGCCGGTATGCGCTGCTCTCGATCAAGCACGTGCGGGAGGACGGCTCGCTGCTGTCATCCGCGGCCGCCGAGCGCGCCGAGCCCGTCGCGGACGACATCAGCGCACGGTTGCCGGGAAAATATCGCCGCGCGTACCGGTACCTGACCGAATGTCTCGATCGCCCGGATCTGTCCGTGCGCGAAGTCGCCACGCATATCGGCGTCACCGAACGCGCGCTGCAGCTCGCGTTCAAGACCCATCTCGGCATCACGCCGAGCGAGCTGATCCGTCGCCAACGGATGGAACACATTCGCGACGAACTGATGGCGGACGACACGCTGGCTCCCAGCGTGCTGCAAATCGCCAACCGCTGGGGCGTGCAGCATCGTTCGACGCTCCTGAACGGCTATCGGAAGATGTTCAACGAAACGCCTTCCGAAACCTTGGCGCGCTGACGCGGGGAACAGCGATGAATACCTTCTGTCCGCCGACGATCATCGAAACCGACGCGCTGCGCTTGCGGCCGTTTGTCGATGCCGATGCCGACGCACTCTTTCACGCGTTGCTCGGCGACCCCGCCGTCACCGAATGGCTGCCGTTCCCGACGCATCGCAACGTCGCGCAAACGCGCGCATTCATCCGCCATTGCCGCCTCGGCTGGTCCAGCAAGACGCGCTTCACCTGGGCGATGGAGGACTTGCAGACCGGCCGCCTCGTGGCGGCAATCGATCTCGCGCCCGCGCCGCCGCGCGCCGAGATCGGCGTCGTCACGAGCCGCTGCGAAGGCCATCGGCGACGACGCGCGGGGCTGGCCGCGCTGTTGATGCTGATCGACTGGCTGCTCACGCAGCCGCAGCTGTACCGTATCCACGCGTATTGCGCGCCCGAAGGCCCCGCGGCCAGCACGATGTCGCGGCTCGGATTCACCCTCGAGGCGAGGCTGACCAACTGGGAGCCGCGCCCGAATCGCAACCTCGCCGCCGGCGACGCGCTGCTGTTCGCCATCACGCGTGGCGCCAACGATACGTCGTCGCGCATCGCGCGGCGACTGGCGTTGCGGCACGCGCCGTTCCCGGTCGTTCAGGACCGCACCGAACCATGAGCGGCATCGCGTGTCGGTGGAGCGGCGTGCTCACCGGCTCGTTCGTCGCCTATCCCATCGCACATGAGAACACCCCCGCCCACACAAGCCGATACGAACGCGATCGTCGAACCGACCGCGAACGCCGAGCAGCGCGCGTCCCGATCCGTTTCTCGGCCGTCACGCGCCGATTTCCCCCCACACCTCGGAGGTCTTCAGCGACAACGACGCGAGACGTCGTCGCCTGTTTCGCCGGCTGACGACGCGCATGCCGCGCCGGCACCGCGCTCGAGCGCGGCTGCTGCATTCGCGCGGCCCGCAGGAATCAATCGATTCGCCGGTGCGAAACAGAAGCTCGCCGCATTGCCGAGCCGGATCGCCGAGCGGGTCAGCGTGTCGTCGGCGAAGCGCGGCATCGGGGATTGCGTCGACTTCGCGGCGCTGCAACCGAAGATCAGTAGCGGTCGAGGGAACGACGGCGCGACGACGATTACCGTCGGCAAGCGACATTTTTTCGTCCGGACGATGGCGCTTCAGTCCGCCGACGGGAAAGTGGATCGTATTCGGGTGATCGCCGAGCGTGCCGCCGAAACCGGCAAATCGGCCACATTCAGCGGGTTTCATCCCGTCACCGCGAATCTCACGCCCGATACGACGATCGAGCTTTTCAGCACGCCGAACGGCGAATGGGCCGTGTTCGGTCAGCAACCCGCCAAGGCGTCGGCCAACTGGCTCGCCGCGGACGCATTCGATGCGCTGAATCAACCGGCCCGCTCCTCCGGGATCGTACGGATCGGGACGCGCGAGCTCTGCGAGGCCCGGCTGATGACCGTACCCGCCATCGACGGTCCGTGCGCGCCGGTCGTGGTCGAGCGGGTCGTCGGCACGAAGGCGGCCGCGGATCGGTATCGCCTGTTGGGCGCCGATCTGAGCGCGGGCCGGACGATTCAGCTTGCCGGCCATGCCTTCTCCGCCGATCCGTTCGAAACGGCGATCGTCGCGCAACTCGAACACCGCTGGGGCCGCTCGCCCCGCCTCGATTCCATGAAGGCCGCCGCGATCCACGCGTTCCGCGCCGGCATGCCCGCGCACGAAGCGATCGTGCTCGCCGAGCAGCTCGCGTCGGACCCGCGGACCGACCTCGGCGCGGACGGCCCGGCCGGCTACGCCGCGGCCGGCGCAAGCGCCGGATTGACGCGACGGGCCGGGTACGACCACGCCGCGGCGGCGCGCGTCGCGCAGGCAGTCGTGCGCGCCGCCGAATCGATGCATTCCCCCGGTCCAGACCATGCGACGGCCGGACAACTCGGCGCGATCGCGCAGGCTTACGACGACGCAACGCAGGGTCTCGCGAGCATGCGTGAAGCCGTCAAGGCCATGGACAGACGCGCACTGGGGCCGGACCTCACGGCGATCAATACGGCCGCCCGGGAACTGTTCATCGAGAAAACGCCCGGCGTGGACATCGCGAAGGCTGCGGATGCGGCAGCACGACGCGCGATCGACACGCTGCAAGCCGATAAGAGCCGGACGGAAGCATCGCTCCGACAAGCGGAAGCCGCGCTCGCTCACGCGCACGCACAAGTGGCAGCCGTGGTGGCCGAGCAGCCACCGGAGCAGCCCGTGTCCCGCTCGAGCTGGCTGCCGCGTTCGCTGGCAGGCTGGCACGCGCCCACGACCTCGGCGAAGCAGCAGGATGATGAGCGCGTCGCGTACGAGGCGCGTCTCATCCACGAACGTCTCAAACTTCTGGACGTGCAGAAGGCTTACGAAAAGGTACTGGAAAGCCATGTCAACGCCGAGACTCAAGTCGCGCTCGTCGGCGATGAAGCCGAGCAACGGCTGCGTCGCGACGTCATCGTGCAAGCCCTGACCCATGCCCGCAACGCCGCGCCGACCCGGCACGGCGCCGCGATGATCGCGGCGCGCGCGGCATCTGAAACGTTCGGCGCGGATGGCGACCAGGCGATGGCTCGCCGCGCGGCCGCGACCGCGCATCTTGCCGCGCTGGGCGGCGCAACGGATCAGGATTCGCTGGTCGCCGCGCACCTGTTGGCGGCGCGCTGGGGTGCCGGATCCGGCGAACCGGCCGTTGCCCTGGCGCGGCAGCTCGCCTACGCGCAAGTGGCGAGCGCAGGCATCCCCGCCCCCGGCACACGGCCGGCCTGGACGCTGGCGGCAAGTGCCGCGGCCGCCTTTCTCGGCGAGCACGGCAACGACGCCAACACGGCGGCCTTGCTGATGGGCAGCGCCGTCACGCAACCCGGGCCGCTTCCGTCGACCGAGCCGGCCGGCAACGATGCGTTCTATCGCGTGATCGATTTGCCTCCGGCACAACCCCGGCCTGCTGTCGCACTGCCCACCTTCCCGGCACACTACGAGGCGGTCGAGTCGCCGCTCGGTGCGCACCAGGCCGACCCGGTCAACGATTGGAACCACGCAAGGATCAGGCAGGTCAGCGATTCGGGATTCCGTTCGGAATCCGGATTGAACACCATCACCTACATTATCGAGGTAACCGGGGAGCGAGGAAACTACTGGACGAATTTCGAATGGTCGGCCAATGCCAACCAGCTCTACGGCGAGGTCACCATCCAGCCGCACGGCGCGTCCGCCGACGATACCGCGTCGCGCGCCAAGGCCGTCGTCGCGTACAACGGCGTGACCGGCAAATGGCAGTCGTTCGAGCAACGGTCGATCGACCTGACGGCCGCCACGGTCGCGGCACTCGACGAGATCCGCCAACTGGTCGATTCTCGCGACGACGAACTGGCCATGACCCGGCTGCCCTACAGCGGCAAGGACAGCGGTTACATGCAGAACGTGGTGCCGGATTTCGAACGCACGGTGGAAGAACAGGTTCGCCTGTTCGTTCAGGGGCGTCTCAGCAAGCCGAGGTTCATCAAGGAGATGGCGAATCTTCACATCGACCTGGCGAACAAGCTGGAACACGATCGCAGCCGGAAGAAGGCGATCATCCGGCATCAGATCGACTCAGCCGTGCGAATCGCGTCGGTTCTGGTCGGAACGGGCCTGGGCGCCGCGCGGGTCGCGGGCGCGTTCTAGTGAACCATCGCGCCGGGCATCCGATGCCCGGCGGCGCGTTCGGGGCCGGTGCGCCCCGGCACCGTCAATGCCGCGCGTGCGGCGTCGCCAGCTCGCGAATCTGCTCGCCGATATGCACGAGCGCCACCTGATCGCGCACCTCGCCGATGAACGTGCCGATCAGCAGCGCGATCGTGAGCACCGCAATCCCGCCCTTGACCGGCTGCGCGAGCGACACGAGATCGAGCTTCTGCGCGGTCTTGCTGACGAGGTTGATGCCCACGTCGACGAGCAGCAACAGCAGCAACGCGGGCGCGGCGACCTTCGCGACCGTTTCCATCAGCGAATCGGTCTGCTGCATCACGAACATCTGCAGCATCGCGGCGGGCACGGGCGTCATGCTGTCGAGCGGCCACAGCCGATACGACTCGAACAGCGCACCGAGCAGCAGGGTCATCCCGCCGAGCGTCCAGAACGCGACGGACGCGCACTGGCTCATCAGCGTCGCCATCAGCGAGCTTTGCTGCCCCTGGCTTGGGTTCGACATCTGCACGTTGTTGTAGCCGGTCAGGTCGTCGATGTAGGTGCCGACCGATTCCGCGACCCAGAACACGGGCGATGCGACGAACGCCATCACGAGCCCGATCAGCGCCTCCTTCGCGCCGAGCAGCACGAGATGCCAGCCGCTCAATGCGGGCATCAGCGCCTGCTGGCCGAACGCGATGTACGCGCCCCACAGCATCACGATCGCGTTGCGCGTCGTCCCTTGCAGAACCTGGTCGGACGTCGGCGGAAAGACGATCATGATGACCAGCAGGCGCACGCCGCACAGCCCGACCAGCGTGAAGAACTGCAGCAGCACGCCGCCGAATTGCGGAATACCGCTCTCGAATACGTTCATCCCTGTCTCCGCGTCAAAGCATCGGGCCGCGCGCGCCGCCGCGACAGCATGCGTGCCACCACGCCCTCTTCGGTTTCCTCGTCCAGCATGTCGTCCAGGTCCCGCTGGGCTTGCGCGTGCAGCGCGGCAAGACGCTGCTTGCAAAGCGTAATGCGGGCGTCGTTGCGGACGACCGCGGCGCGCGCCTCTGCGACCTCTTCCTCGATGCGTGCAATCTCGTCGTGCAACGCGTTCAACGCCGCCCGCATCGAATCATGCTCGGCGGCGACGCGCGAACGCTGCTCCTGCCAGCCGAGCAACTCGTCGATGCGCACGGGCCCGCCACCGCCGACCAGGCGCGCGATCCGCGCGTCCTGACGCGCCAGTTCGTCGCGCACGCGCGCCAGTGCGTTCTGATGCTCGTCGAGACGCGCCCGCGCGTCATCGAGCAGGTCGATGCGTGAGCGCAGTGTTTCGCGCAAGGTTGCGTCGAGGCGTTCGAGACGCCCCACCACGATCCGAAAGGCCCTGCTGCTTCGATCCTGCATCGTCAGTGCTCCATTCGATGGCCGGCCGTCGGCCGGGTCAGTCCATATACAGTTGCCGGAGCGCATCCAGCGTGTCCGCCTGCCGGCTCGGCTCGTCGGTCCGCTGGCACAGGAACGCGTGGATCGCATCGCGCTTGCGCACGGCCTCGTCGGCGAGCGGATCGCCGCCCTCGCGATACTCGCCGAGCTGCAGCAGCGTTTCGATGTCCCGGTATTTCGCCATCAGCTTGCGCACGTGTCCCGCCGCGTCGCGATGCGCGGGGTCGGTCACCTGCGGCATGACCCGCGACAGGCTGGCGCCGACGTCGATCGCCGGATACTGGTTGCGCGCGGCGATGTCCCGCGACAGCACCATATGTCCGTCCAGAATGCCGCGCACCTCCTCGGCGATCGGATCGCTGGCGGATTCGTCTTCGGCCAGCACCGTGTAGAGCGCCGTGATCGAGCCGCGCTCCGACAGGCCCGCGCGCTCCAGCAGACGCGGCAATTCGGCGAAGATCGACGGCGGGAAGCCGCGACGCGCCGGCGGTTCGCCGGCAGCCAGGCCGATCTCGCGCTGCGCGCGCGCGAACCGCGTCAGCGAGTCCATCATCAGCAGCACGCGCTTGCCCGCGTCGCGGAAATACTCCGCTATCGCGGTCGCCGCGTACGCGGCCTTCACGCGTTCGATCGACGATCGGTCCGACGTCGCGCAGACGACGATCGAACGGGCCATGCCGGCCGTGCCGAGAATCTGCTCGACGAACTCGCGCACCTCGCGCCCGCGCTCGCCGATCAACGCGATCACGTTCACGTCGCAGTCGGTGCCGCGCGCGAACATGCCCATCAGCGTGCTCTTGCCGACGCCGGCCGGCGCGAAGATGCCCATGCGCTGCCCTTCGCCGAGCGTCATCATGCCGTCGACCGCGCGCACGCCGGTGGCGAGCGCGCGCTCGATCAGCGGCCGGCTCATCGCATTGGGCGGAGGCGCGTAGATCGGCCGGAACGCCTTTGCGTCGATGGGGCCGCGGTGATCGAGCGGCGCCCCGAGGCTGTCGATCACGCGACCGAGCAGCGCGTCGCCCACCGGTACCTCGAGCGGGCGGCGCAGCGCGACGACGCGCGTCTCGCGCGACAGGTCCGCAAGCTGCCCGAACGGCGACAGCAGCGCCGTGTCGCGTGAGAAGCCCACCACTTCGGCGAGCTGCATCAACGCGCCGCGCGGGGTCTGCAACTCACACAGCTCGCCGAGCCGCACATCGATGCCGCCGACCCGGATCAGCGTGCCGATCGCCTCGAGCACCTTGCCGCTCGGCCGCGCGGCGCCCTCGCCAAGCTCCTGCGCGAGCGAATCGGCGAACGTGTGCAGCCGCGCGAATTCGTCGGCGTTGTGGCCGGACGCCGTGTACGCGCCGTCCGGCTTCATGCGAACTCCCGTTCGGCGTCCGGCTGCGGTTCGCCCGCGCCGTACGACGGATCGTCGTGCAGCGGGTCGTGGGCCTCGACGTCGGACCGTTCCTGCGGTTGTTCAGGAACCGCGGCGGCCTCATGCACCGGTACGCCGGCGTCCTCCGTGCGCTGCAACGCGCGCGTGACCGCGAGGCGCACCGCGTCGATCTGCGCGCCGAGGCTCGCGTCGATCAGGCCGATGTCGGTTTCGCACACGCAGGCGCCGGGCTCGAGCGCGCGGTCGGCGATCACGGTGATCGGCACGGGCCGGCCGCGTTCGTGCCATCCGGCCGCCGCCCGTTCGAACGCGTCGGCCGCGAGCTCGCGCTGGTCCGGATGGACGCGCACGCGCAGATGGCAGCTCGCGTCGACGATGCGATCGACGGAATCGGCCGCACGCGCGAACAGCGCCTCCGGCCGCTCGCTCGCGACGATATTCTCGACGGCCAGCACGACGATGTCCGCCATGCGCCGGCGCAGCGACATCTCGAGATCGCGGCGCCGCGCGAGCGATTCGGCCGTCTCCCGGTACCACTGCGCGAGCGCGTCCTGACGGCCGGCTTCATAACCGCGCCGCTGGCCGGTATCGAATTCGTCCTGCGCGCGGGCACGGATCGCGTCCGCCTCGGCGCGCGCCGCCGCGACGATCCGCGCGGCTTCGTCACGCGCGGTCGCCAGCACGTCGCGCTGCCGTTCGCGCAGCCTTGCATGGCCGTCGTCGAGATCGACCAGCTGCGCGAACGCCTCGCGCCGCACGATGTCGCCGTCCACGCCGATCGCCTGCGGCGCGGCCTCGGCAGCCCCTTCGTCATGCGCATTTCTCAACCAGATGACCATGTCTGCTCCTGATAGAAGTCCGGAAGACGGGCAACGACCTGCATCGCGTCGTCACGGTGCCCGGCCGCGTCGCATGCGCCCAGCCACACCGGCGGCTGCGCATCCCGGCGCCACACGAAGCGAAGCAACGCCAGCGGCGACGACGCATCGCACCAGCCGGCGTGCGCGAACAGGCAGAATCCTTCCCACGCGAGGGTCGGCATGTCGAGTTCACCGAGCGGCGCCATGCCGTGGTCGCGCATCAGCCGATCGATGCCCGGCGGATTGCCGACTTCGATCAACCATCGCAATGCGGCGAAGCCGCGGCGCCCGAGCCAGCCGGCGATCTGCTCGCGGCTGTCGCGATCGACCCAGTAGCGCAATTCCGCGCGGCGAAAATGCAGCGCTCGCAAGCACAGCGCGCCCAGCGCGTCCTCGATCGGCAACGCCGCGAGCGCGGCGCTCTCGCAGCGAAACGCATCGAGCGGCGGCGGCGGGCAACCGGCCGCCGCGAGCCACGCATGCGCGATCCGCGACGTGTGCGGACTCGCCACGCCGCGCGCGTCGCCGAGCATCGCCAGCGCATCGTGCAACCAGCCCGGGTCCATCCACGCGAACAGCGCACCGCGATTGCGCTCGTAGCCGGTCAGTCGCGCCGCGAGCGTCGTCGCGACGCTGCCGTACCGTTCGATGTCGCGCATGGTCTGGTCTCGCGTGGAAAGTGGCATGGCACGCGCCGCGTCAACGCGACGTCCTGCCCGGCATGGCCTGCTTGAGCAGCCCGCCGATCGCGGTGAGCGGCCCCGCCTTCGCCGGCGCATCGCGGCTCGCGCCGGTCGCGCCATGCTCGGCGTGAGCCGCTGCAACCGGCCCGCGGCGCCGCTTCGTCACGACGAGCACCGCCCCGCCCGTCACGAACAGGCCGGCGGCGAGCGCGATCATCGCCAGGTTGCCCGACGTCTTGTCGACGGCCACCGTCTCCATCGGATCGGCCGGCACCGACGTGACGCTCACCTGCTCGTACGACAGTCCCTCCACGCTGTGCACGACGAGGTTCTTGATCTGCGGCGTGAGCGTCGCGAGGTTGGCGTCGGGCCGATATTTGATGAAGACCGACGCGGACGACGGCTTGACCTTGTTCGACAGCGGATCGTTGTCCGGCAGCACGATATGCACGCGCGCGATCACGACGCCGTCGATCCGCGACAGCGTGTCGGACAGCTCCTGCGACACCCCGTAAATGAATCGCACGCGCTCCTCGATCGGCGTCGACACGAGGCCGTCCTTCTTGAACAGCGCGCCAAGATCGTCGTACCGCCGCGACGGCAGGCCGTGCTCGCGCAGCACGTCCATCGCGTGCACGATGTCGCTCTCGTCCACCTTCGCGCTCCAGGTCTTGCCGCCGTCGGCGCTCACCTTGTGCGCCCCGATGCCGGCCTGCATGAGCGTCGCGACGATCTCGTTGCAATCGCGTTCGGAAAGATTGCCGTACAGCTCCTTCTCGCATCCGGCAAGCGACATCGACAGGACCAGCATCGCGCACAGCGCGGCGCCCCGCATCGACCGGCGTTTCGGTTCGGCACCCAGGTTCATGTCATTGATTCTTCATCAGGGTTTCGATCGCGTCCTTCGAGGACGTGACCACACTCATCTTCATCTGCATGTCGACCTGCAGGCTCGCGGCCTCGATCTGCAGCTGGACCACCGATGCCGTCAGTTCCCCGGGCGACATTGCATCGACGTTGTGGATCATGTACAGCATGTCGTTCGACACGGTCTGGAACGCCGCGTCCTCGCCGCGCACGATCTCCGAGATCATCGTGCCCGCGCTGTCGCCGGTGCCCGACGACGGCCCCATCACGCCGCGCTGCATCATCGCCTCGAAGCTGTCGGCAACATGCGCCGCAACGGGCGCAACGTGGACGTCGGGCTGATGCGGGATCGAAGTCGGCTGGATCCGCATCATGTCGAGCGTCAACGACGATAAAGCCTGATTCATCGCATTCTCCTGTCCAAGCCATCAAAGGCGCAGATACTGGCCATCGAACATCGGCAGTTCGGTCGCAGCCGAACCCGATGCCCCGTTTCCCGCTTCACCCGACACCGAGTCCGCCCGCAGCTGCTTCAGCGACTCGGGTTCGACGAATTCGCCGCTGGCGAGCGCGTACTCGCCCGCCTGCTCGACATCGTTGCGGGCCATCACCGCATGAACGAGCATGCGCGCTTGCGGCGTCACGCCGTCGTCGTCCAGCAGCTGGTTCGCGACGATGCGCCAGTCGCCGTCGCCGCTCGAACTGAGGCAGTAGATCAGCATCGCCTTGCTGCCGGGCAGGCCCACCGACTGGTCGACGAGCGCGCGGAAGATCGCGGTCGCCTCGCGCCAGTTGCCGCGCACGACATGCACGAAGCCGTCGAACAGGTGGAGTTCCGGCAGATTCGGGCGCATCACGTGCAACGCCTCGAGAAGATGCTCGACGTCGTCGACGTCGATGCGCGTGGTCGGGAACTGGTCGACGACCGACATCCTGACGATCTCGACGAGTGCACCGAACAGTTCGTGCGAGCAGGTCGGGTACTGATGTATCTGGTTCATGTTGGCGTTCCGGTGAATGAGCGGTCTAAATCGCGGCCTGGGCCGGTGGAGACAAAAGTAGCAAACGCGGCAGGGTTTGCCCGGTGCCGGAGGCGAAGCGAGCGGAACGCATGCGAAGCGCGGCGGCGGCGGGATCGATCGGCCGCCGCGGCGCGCGGACGCGGATGAAACGCCACCCATGCCGCGCCGCGCCGTGCATTCGGCGCGCCGCTTCGCGGCTGCCGGCGCGGCTTCGCTTTCGCGGTTCGCTCGCCGCCCGGCGACGACTATCGTGCGTGCCATTGCCTGCACGGGCCGCACGAATCGACGCGACGATGAGCAACAAGACGGAAAAGCCGACAGCCAAGCGACTGAAAGACGCACGCGCCAAGGGTTCGGTATCGAAGAGCACCGATCTGGTCGGCGCCGCGTCGCTGCTGGCGATGCTCGTCGCGTTCCACACCGCCGGCTTCTGGCTGTTCGATTCGCTGCGCGAGGCCATTCACGCTGCGCTCGACTTCACCGCGACCGATCGCTCGCCACAAGCGCTCGACTCCGCGCTGTTCCACTTGTTCGGCATCGGCGTGTCGATCTGCGTCCCGCTGGCCGCGCTCGGCATGCTGGCCACCGCGCTGGCGTCCGCGATGCAGGTGGGTCTGAAGGTGTCGCTGGAGCCCGTGATGCCCAAGCTCGATGCGATCAGCCCGGCGGCCGGCATCAAGCGGATCTTCTCGAAGCGTTCGTTGATCGACCTGCTGAAGATGACGCTGAAGGCCCTGGTGCTCGGCGCGGTGCTGTGGAAGACCATCGCCGGCCTCCTGCCGCTCGCCGCCGCGGCCTTTTACGAGCCGCTCTACCGGCTGTCGGCCGTGTTGTGGTCGGCGCTGCTGACGGTGCTGTCGGTCGCGTGCGTGACGTATCTCGTGATCGGCATCGGCGACTGGAAGCTTCAGCACGTGCTGTTCCTGCTCTCGCAGCGCATGACCAAGGACGAGGTCAAGCGCGAGCACAAGAACCAGGACGGCGATCCGAAGATCAAGCAGGAGCGCCGCAAGCTCGCGAAGCGGATGATCAATGGCGATCCGCGACCAGCGGCCGTCGCGGGCGCGAACGTGATGGTGGTCAACCCGACCCACTATGCGGTCGCGCTGCGTTACGCGCCCGCCGAACATCCGTTGCCGGTGATCGTCGCGAGCGGCGTCGATGCCGACGCCGGCGAATTGCGCCGGCTCGCCAGCCTGTACGGCGTGCCGATCGTCGCGAATCCGCCGCTCGCACGCACGCTGCACCGCGTCGGCGTGAATCATGCGATTCCCGAGGAGCTGTTCGAGGTGGTCGCGGCCGTTCTGCGCTGGGTCGGCTCCGTGGGCGCCGCGCACCCGCCGGATGACGGCGCATCGTCCGACACCCGTTCCCGTTCCTGATCCTGCCACGGAGGTCTTCCATGCTGAAATCGCTCAAACTTCCCGCCAGCGGCGAAATCGGCATCGCCGCGCTGATCGTCGCGATCATCTCCCTGATGATCCTGCCGCTGCCGCCCGACATCATCGACGTGCTGCTCTCGATCAACATCTGCCTGAGCGTGACGCTGCTGATGGTGACGATGTACGTGCCGACCATCACGTCGCTGTCGTCGTTTCCGTCGGCCCTGCTGTTCACGACGCTGTTCCGGCTGTCGCTCAACATCGCGTCGACCAAGTCGATCCTGCTGCATGCCGATGCCGGTCACATCATCGACAGCTTCGGCGAGCTGGTCGTGGGCGGCAACCTGATCGTCGGGCTGGTCGTGTTCGTGATCATCACGACGGTTCAGTTCATCGTCATCGCGAAAGGCTCGGAACGCGTGGCCGAAGTCGGCGCGCGCTTCACCCTCGATGCGCTGCCCGGCAAGCAGATGAGCATCGACGCGGACCTGCGGGCGAACCTCCTGACGCCCGAGGAGGCACGCCGCAAACGCGCGCGGCTCGCGGTCGAAAGCCAGCTCTACGGCGGCATGGACGGTGCGATGAAGTTCGTGAAGGGCGACGCGATCGCGGGCCTCATCATCACGCTCGTCAACATGGTCGCCGGCATCGCGGTGGGCGTGGCCTATCACTCGATGAGCGCCGCCGACGCCGCCAACCGCTTTTCGATCCTGTCGGTCGGCGATGCGATGGTGTCGCAGATCGCATCGCTGCTGATCTCGGTCGCGGCCGGCATCATGATCACGCGCGTGTCCGACGAAACCTCGGACGGCGGTGGCCGCTCGCTCGGCGACGAGTTGATTCGCCAGATGGCCGGCAACGCCCACGCGATGTGGTTCGCCAGCGTGCTCCTGCTCGGCTTCGCGATCGTGCCCGGCTTCCCGTGGCCGCTGTTCCTGCTGCTGTCGGCGATCCTGGCGTTCACCGGCTACCGGATTCATCGCAAGGGCGCGCACGACGAGCAGAGAGGCGAGAAGGTCGCCGCGCTGCAACGTGCGGGAGCGAAAGGCGACGCGCCGAGCATCCTGCCGCGCGCGCCCCAGTTCGCGAGCGCGATCGGCGTGCGGCTCGCGCCCGATCTGGTCGCCCGGTTGTCGCCTGCCGCCCTCAACCTCGCGTTCGAGGCGCGGCGCGCGCGCCTGCAGGAGGAAATCGGCCTGCCGTTTCCCGGCATCACGATGTGGACCAGCGATGCGCTTGCCGCGCATACGTATGAAATCCTGTTGCAGGACGTGCCCTACGCGCGCGTGCAGATGCCGGCCGGCAAGGTCATGCTCGCGCAGGCGCCCGCGGATGCCGCGCTCGCGTCGCGCTGCGAAACGGCCGGGCCGGCCGGCGGACACGCGCAAAGCCACTGGCTCGCCGAACGCGACGTGCCGCCGAACACGACCATCTGGCGCACCGAGGAGATCGTGGCCAACGAGACGGTCGATCTGCTGCGCACGCACGCGCATCTCTTCGTCGGCATCCAGGAAACCCAATGGGTGCTCGACCAGCTCGGCGCCGATTACCCGGGCCTCGTCGCCGAAGTCCAGAAGGCGCTGCCGCTGCAACGCATCGCGGACGTGCTGCGTCGCCTGCTCGAGGAGCAGCTGTCGATCCGCAACGCGCGCGGCATCATGGAAAGCCTGGTCGTGTGGGGACCGAAGGAGAAGGACACGCTGATGCTGGTCGAATACGTTCGCGGCGACCTCTCCCGCTACATCGCGTACCGGGCGAGTCGCGGCGCGCCGACGCTCGATGCGGTGCTGTTCGGCAACGACGTCGAGCAGTTCATTCGCCAGTCGATCAAGCAGACGCCGACCGGCAACTTCCTCGCGCTGTCGCCCGACCAGATCCAGCAGCTCTGCACGAGCATCGCCGAATACGCGGGCGAGCTGCCGCGCGACGGCATCGCGCTCGTCACGTCGATGGACATACGCCGCTACGTGCGCCGCATGATCACCACTCGCCTCGCGTGGCTGCCGGTCTACTCGTATCAGGAGCTGACCGAACACGTCGAACTGCGTCCGCTCGGACGGATCACGCTGTGACGGAGGCGCGGTGACCCCTCCGATCGTCAACCCACGCATCATTCCGGCGCCCGACGCCGACGAAACGCCGGCGCGCCGGCCCGCGCCGGGCGGGCAGCGCGCCGGTATCGACTATGCCGCCCTGTGCGCCGCGCGCGGCTA
>NZ_VWWG01000271.1:0-5261 GCF_011753085.1 Burkholderia sp. Tr-862 | reverse complement strand
GCCCGCGCGCCGCCCGTCGCCTGCCGTGCGGCGGCAACAGCGCGCCGCGTGGCTCTTTCTCGCGCCCGCGTGCGCGATGGTTGCCGTCTATGTGATCTGGCCGATCCTGTCGACGCTGTGGCTGAGCCTCTGCAACTGGGACGGGATGACCGAGCGCACGTTCGTCGGTCTCGCGAACTACGTCGAGCTGCTGCGCGCGCCGACCTTCTACACCGCGCTGCGCAACAACGTGATCTGGCTTGCGCTGTTCATGCTCGCGCCGCCGCTCGGCCTCGCGCTCGCGCTGTACCTGAACCAGGCGGTGGCCGGCATCCGGCTCGTGAAGTCGCTGTTCTTCGCGCCGTTCGTGCTGTCCGGCGTGGTCGTCGGCCTGATCTTCTCGTGGTTCTACGATCCGACCTTCGGGCTGCTCGCGCTGATCGCCGGACACGGGATCCCGGTGCTCGGCGATGCGCGCTATGCGACGTTCGGCATCGTGTTCGCCGCGCTGTGGCCGCAGACCGCGTACTGCATGATCCTGTACCTGACCGGTCTCACGTCGGTCAACCCGGAGCAGATCGAAGCGGCGCGGATGGAAGGCGCGCGCGGCTTCGCGCTGCTGTGGCACGTCGTGCTGCCGCAGTTGCGCCCGACCACGTTCATGGCGATCGTCGTCACGGTGATCGGCGCGCTGCGCAGCTTCGACCTGATTTCGGTGATGACGGGCGGCGGCCCGTTCGAGAGCTCGACCGTGCTCGCGTATTACATGTACGACCAGGCGATCAAGTACTACCGGCTCGGCTATTCCGCATCGATCGCGGTCGTGCTGTTCGCGATCATGCTCGTCTACATCGTGTTCCAGTTGCGCCGCATGCTGCGCAACGAGCAGTGACCTACCGGGAGTTCATTCATCATGTTTCCGACACCCGTTGCCCACTGGAAGCCGGTCTCGCGCCGGCTGTACAAGCTGTCGCTGCCCGTCGCGCTCGTGATCTGGCTGCTGCCGATGATCGCGGTGTTCATCACGTCGGTGCGCTCGACCGAGGAACTGGTCGAAGGTCACTACTGGGGCTGGCCGCGGCACTTCTCGATGATCAGCAACTATCGCGATGCGCTGACCACGTCGCCGATGCTGCATTACTTCTGGAACAGCGTGCAGATCACGGTACCGTCCGTTATCGGGTCGATCGCGCTGGCGGCGATGGCGGGCTTTGCGCTCGCGACCTACAAGTTTCGCGGGAGTACCGCGCTGTTCGGGACGTTCGTCGCGGGGAACTTCGTGCCGGTGCAGGTGTTGATGATCCCGGTGCGGGACTTGTCGCTGCGGCTCGGTGTGTTCAATACCGTCGAGGCGCTGATCCTGTTTCATGTCGCGTTTCAGACGGGGTTCTGCACGCTGTTTCTGCGCAACTTCATCAAGCAGTTGCCGTTCGAATTGATCGAGGCCGCGCGGATTGAAGGTGCGGGCGAATGGACGGTGTTCTGGCGGATCGTGTTGCCGCTGATCCGGCCTGCGTTGGCCGCGCTCGCGATTCTTGTTTTCACGTTCGTGTGGAACGATTACTTCTGGGCGCTGTGCCTCACGCAAGGCGATGAGGCTGCGCCGATTACGGCAGGCGTTGCCGCGTTGAAGGGACAATGGACGACATCGTGGAACCTCGTGTCGGCCGGGTCGATTCTTGCCGCGTTGCCGTCGGTCGCGATGTTCTTCGCGATGCAGAAGCATTTCGTCGCGGGGCTGACCTTCGGGGCGACGAAAGGTTGAGCCGGCGCTGATCGCGGATTCTGATCTTCTCCTCTTCATCGAGAGGTTGCCCGCTTCGGCGGGCTTTTTTTTGGTTCCGCCGGGTTTGACGGTGCGGTGAATAGAGCGGCTGTTCTCCGCAGAATTTGCGGCGAATATTGAATCGCAGGATCTGGACGGCGCGGGCCACGTGCCCGTCGTCACGCATTGGAATCGACATGCAGCGTCCTCCTTCAAGGATCGGCGGCGCGTCACGGTCAACCGCCAGCGCGCGTGTCGCGCAAAGGCGAAACGGGTCGTGTCGGGCCACGCATCGAATAGCTCACATTGCGACATATTCGACCGCCAGGCCGCACCGCCACCCAGACATGCTTGATACACGTCATGGCGGCATCGCCCGCTCCGGTCATCCTGTTCAGGTCCACCCTTCGAGCCGCAACGTCGAGCGCACGAGCCGCTGTTCTTCCTGCTCGATCTCGCGCAGATAGTCGACGCACTGCCGGATATGCTCGCTCGCGGCCTTACGCGCCTGGTCGGGCAGCCGCCCGGTCACCGCGTTATAAAGCCGCGCATGCTGGCGGTCGATCTGCTTCTTCAACGGCTCGCGGTGATAGAGATTGTTCACCGACGCAAACACCGAACTCAGCAGCAGATCCGTCAACGACTGCAACGTATTGACGAGCACCGGATTGTGCGACGCCTCGCAGATCGCGAGATGAAACGCATGATCGAGCTTCGCCCGCGCCGCCGGATCGAGATCCTGCGCATCGGCCGCCGTCATCTCCTCATAGCGACGCTTGATCAGGATGAAGTCGGCCGGCGTACCGCGCAGCGCCGCGAGCCGCGCGGCTTCGGTCTCGAGCATCCCGCGTACCTCGAACAGGTCGTACAGCGTGCGCGGCTGCGAGCCGAGCAGATGCATCATCGGCGACACTTCGCGCTGCGGGGTCAGACTCGCGACGAACGAACCCTTGCCGTGCGTCGTGTCGATGATCCCGCGCGCACGCAGCAGCTTCATCCCTTCGCGCACGGCCGTGCGCGACACGCCGAGCTTCTCGGTGAGCCGCCGCTCGGACGGCAGCGCCTGCCCGCCCTTCAGCACGCCGTCGACGATCAACTGCTCGATCCGCTCGGCGACGACGTCGGCGACATTGCGCGCCGGTGCTTGTCGATCTTGCCTTTCCATACTGGTATGACCACTTCGGTAGGATATCGCCTATTTTCCCACAAACCCTTGTGTTGATTAGGTTTCCCGCCACGGCCGCTTCCACCCGCCAGGCCCGTTTCGAAAAACTGGTACGACCACGTTCGCGACGTCTGGACACGCACCGGCCGCCCGCCAAGAATGCCGTTCATCCGGTGCGCCGCGCATGCCGCGGCCGCCTGCATGGTGGAGACGGAGACACACGATGAGTTTCATCTACGACGAACGGATCGACGGCCCGCTGGCGACCGTCGACCGCGACACGCTCGTCGCCGCGCTCGGTGCGGCGGCGCCCGGCCTCGACGTGCTGCACGAGCGCGAGGCGCTGAAGCCGTTCGAATGCGACGGCCTCGCCGCGTACCGCACGGTGCCGCTCGCGGTCGTGCTGCCCGACACGGTCGAGCAGGTGCGCGCTGTGCTGCGCGTCGCGGCCGCGCACGGCGTGCCGGTCGTCGCGCGCGGCGCAGGCACCGGTCTGTCGGGCGGCGCGATGCCGCTCGAAAAAGGCATCCTGCTCGTGATGGCGAAGTTCAACCGGATTCTCGAGATCGACGCCGATGCCGGCATCGCGCGCGTGCAGCCCGGCGTGCGCAACCTCGCGATCTCGCAGGCCGCCGCGCCCTACGACCTCTACTACGCGCCGGACCCGTCGTCGCAGATCGCCTGCTCGATCGGCGGCAACGTCGCCGAAAACGCGGGCGGCGTGCACTGCCTGAAATACGGGCTGACGGTGCACAACATCCTGAAGGTCGAGATCCTGACGATCGACGGCGACACGCTGACGCTCGGCGCCGACGGGCTCGACGCGCCCGGCTTCGACCTGCTCGCGCTGTTCACCGGCTCCGAAGGCATGCTCGGCATCGTCACCGAGGTGACGGTGAAGCTGCTCCCGAAACCGCCGAGCGTGAAGGTGCTGATGGTGAGCTTCGACGACGTCGCCGAAGCCGGCGCGGCGGTCGCGCGGATCATCGGCGCGGGCGTGATCCCGGGCGGGCTCGAAATGATGGACAACCTCGCGATCCGCGCGGCCGAGGACTTCATCCACGCAGGCTACCCGGTCGATGCGCAGGCGATCCTGCTGTGCGAACTCGACGGCGCGGCGACCGATGTCGAAGAAGACGCCGAACGCGTCGCCGCGCTGCTGCGCGACGCCGGCGCGTCGGAGATCCGGGTAGCACGCGACGAGGCCGAGCGGCAGCGCTTCTGGGCCGGCCGCAAGAACGCGTTTCCGGCGGTCGGCCGCATGTCGCCCGACTACTACTGCATGGACGGCACGATCCCGCGCCGCGAGCTGCCGCGCGTGCTCGAAGGGATCGCCGCGTTGTCCGCGCAATACGCGCTGCCGGTCGCGAACGTGTTCCATGCGGGCGACGGCAACATGCATCCGCTGATCCTGTTCGACGCGAACCGTCCCGGCGAACTCGACCGCGCGGAAGCGCTCGGCGGCAAGATCCTCGAGCTGTGCGTCGCGGTGGGCGGCAGCATCACCGGCGAGCACGGCGTCGGGCGCGAAAAGATCAACCAGATGTGCGTGCAGTTCAACGCCGACGAAATCACGTTCTTCCACGCGGTGAAGGCCGCGTTCGATCCGCGCCGCCTGCTCAATCCCGGCAAGAACATCCCGACGCTGCACCGTTGCGCCGAATTCGGCGCGATGCACGTCCATCACGGCAAGCTGCCGTTCCCCGAACTGGAGCGCTTCTGATGCGACGCGAACGCGAACCCGAATCGATCGACGACAGCGCGGCGCTCGTCGCGCAGGTCGACGCCGCGATCCACGATCGCCAGCCGCTGCTCATCCGCGGCGCGGGCACGAAGTCCTTTCTCGGCCGCGCCGTCGAAGGCCGCACGCTCGACGTGCGCACGCACCGCGGCATCGTCGCGTACGACCCGACCGAACTCGTGATCACCGCGCGCGCGGGCACGCCACTCGCCGAACTCGAGGCGATGCTCGACGTGGCCGGCCAAATGCTGCCGTGCGAGCCGCCCACGTTCGGCGGCACGGCCACGGTCGGCGGCATGTTCTCGGCCGCGCTGTCGGGGCCGCGCCGCCCGTGGGCCGGCGCGGTGCGCGATTTCGTGCTCGGCTGCCGCGTGATCACCGGCCACGCGAAGCACCTGCGCTTCGGCGGCGAAGTGATGAAGAACGTCGCGGGCTACGACGTATCGCGGCTGCTCGCGGGCAGCTTCGGCTGCCTCGGCGTCGTGACCGAGGTCTCGCTGAAGGTGCTGCCGAAGCCGCGCGCGAGCCGCGATCTCGCGTTGCCGCTCACGGCAGGCGAAGCCGTGCAGCGCGTCGCCGGATGGCGTCGCGCGGGGCTGCCGCTCGCGGGA
>NZ_VWWG01000270.1:0-5179 GCF_011753085.1 Burkholderia sp. Tr-862 | reverse complement strand
GTTCTTCTGCATCGGCGATCTCGCGCGCCGCCATCCGCACTGGATCGAAGCGATCGTCGCACGCGGCCACGCGGTCGAGAACCATAGCCAGCGGCACCGGCATACGTTCTCGCTGTCGGGGCCCGCCGCGCTGCGGCGCGAAATCGCTGCCGCGCAGCAGACGCTGACCGAGATCGCCGGCACGCGACCGCGCTTCTTTCGCGCGCCGGCCGGCCTGCGCAATCCGTTTCTCGAGCCGGTGCTCTGCGAGCTCGGTCTGCAACTCGCCAGCTGGACGCGACGCGGCTTCGACACGCGCGAGCACGATGCGGACACCGTCACGCGCCGCCTGCTGAACGGCCTGGCGCCACACGATATCCTGCTCGTGCACGACGGCCACGCGGCGCGCGATGCGCGCGGCGAACCGGTCGTGCTCGACGTGCTGCCGGCGCTGCTGCGCGCGGCCGCCGATGCGCGGTTGCAGTGGACCACGCTGCGCGCCGCGCTCGCGCCCGAACCGTCCGAACCGCCCGGCCAGCCGGGCATGCCGGCCCCCCCGTTTGATAAAATCTGACCATGCCCGGCGCGCCCGCCAGCCCTGCTGCGGCGCCCGTTCCGGCCACCGGATGCGACCCTCGTGAAACCTCTGCTGCTCTCGCACTTCACCGCCACCAGCTGCATCGGCCGCGGCCTCGACGCGACCCTCGACGCGCTGCGCCACGCGCGCGGCGGGCTCACGCCGTGCGACTTCGAACGCGCCGAACTCGACACCTGGATCGGCACGGTGGACGGCGTCGATGCGGAGCCTGTGCGCGCGGATCTCGCCGACTTCGACTGCCGCAACAACCGCCTCGCGCAGCTCGGCCTCGTCCAGGACGGCTTCGACGCGCGCGTCGCGGCGGCCGTGTCGCGCCATGGCGCCGCACGCGTCGGCGTGTTCATCGGCACGAGCACGTCCGGCATCCTCGAGACCGAACGCGCGTACGAGCAACGCGATCCGGCGAGCGGCGCACTGCCCGCCGGATTCCGCTATGCGCACACCCACAACCCGTATTCGCCGGCCGCTTTCGTGCGCGCATATTTCGCGCTGCGCGGGCCGGCGATGGCGATCTCGTCCGCGTGTTCGTCCGGCGCGAAGGTATTCGGCTCCGCGCGCCGGATGATCGAAGCGGGGCTGATCGATGCGGCCGTCGTCGGCGGCGTCGATTCGCTGTGCCTGACGACGCTGTACGGCTTCAATTCGCTCGAACTGTTGTCGCGCCGGCCGTGCCGGCCGTTCGACGTCGCGCGCGACGGCATCTCGATCGGCGAGGCCGCCGCGTTCGCGCTGCTCGAACGCGTGCCGCAGGCACCCGCCGCGCTCGACGATGACGCGATCCTGCTGCTCGGCGTCGGCGAATCGAGCGATGCGCATCACATGTCGTCGCCGCATCCGGACGGGCTCGGCGCGCGCCTCGCGATCGAACAGGCGCTCGCATCGGCCGGCCTCGATGCGAGCGACATCGACTACGTGAACCTGCACGGCACCGCGACGCCGAGCAACGACGCCGCCGAAAGCCGCGCCGTGGGCGCGCTGCTCGCGCGCACGCCGTGCAGCTCGACGAAGGGGGCGACTGGTCACACGCTCGGCGCCGCCGGCGCGCTCGAAGCGGTCGTCGCCGCGCTCGCGCTGCGCGAGCAGTTCGTGCCGGCCGGCGTCAACACGACGCAACCCGACCCGGCGCTGGCCGCCGACTACGTGCTCGCGAGCCGCGACGCGCACCTGCGTGCGGTCCTGTCCAATTCGTTCGGCTTCGGCGGCACGAATTGCAGCCTGATCCTCGGCCGCGCCGAGCACGCCCGCCGCCGGGAGCCGACATGACACTCACCGCCTTCATCGAAAGCGTCGGCCTCGTCGGGCCGGGACTGAACGACTGGCCGCACGCGGCAGACGTGCTCGCGGGCCGCACGGCCTATGCGAGCGCGCGCACCGTGCTGCCGCCGCCGGCCGGCCTGCCGCCGGCGGAACGTCGCCGCACCGGCCCCGTGGTGCGCGTCGCGCTCGCAGTCGGGCTCGAAGCGGCAGCCGCGAGCGGGCGCGATGCCGCCACGCTCGCGACCGTGTTCAGCGCGTCCGGCGGCGACGGCCAGAATTGCCACGCGATCTGCGAGACCCTCGCCGGCGACGACCGCCACCTGTCGCCCACGCGCTTTCACAACTCCGTGCACAACGCGCCGGCCGGCTACTGGAGCATCGCCACCCGTGCGATGGCGACGTCGAATGTGCTGTGCGCGCACGACGGCAGCTTTGCCGCGGGCCTGCTCGAGAGCCTGTGCCAGGTCGCGGTCGATCGCGTGCCGAGCCTGCTGATCGTCTACGACACCGACTATCCGGAGCCGCTGCGCGCGGTGCGGCCGATCGTCGACGCATTCGGCGTCGCGTTCGTGTTCGCGCCCGACGCAAGCGAACGCACGCTCGCGCGCATCGATGTGCAGCTGACCGACGCGCCGGCGACGACGCTCGCGAACCGCGAACTCGACGCGCTGCGCACCGGCAATCCGGCCGCGCGTGCGCTGCCGCTGCTCGACGCGCTCGCCGCGCGGCGTGCGACGCGCGTCGTGCTCGACTATCTGGAAGACGCGCGCGTGCAGGTCGATATCGCGCTGCCGGATGCCGCCGCGGAGCGCGCGCCATGACGGCGCCCGTCTCGACGCCGATGCCGCCGCCGACGACGACGCTCGATCGCGCATGGATCGCCGCGCACATTCCGCACGACGGCGCGATGTGCGTGCTCGATCGAGTCGAAGCATGGGATGCCGCGCGCATTCGCTGCAGCGCGACGAGCCATCGCGATCCGCACAACCCGCTGCGCTCGCGCGGCCGGCTCGCGTCGGTCTGCGGGATCGAATATGCGGCGCAGGCGATGGCCGTGCACGGCGCGCTGCTCGGGGCGCAACAGGAGCAGACGGAACAAACGCGGCCGCGCGCCGGCTATCTCGCGAGCGTGCGCAATGTCGACGCATTCGTCGATCGGCTCGACACGTTCGCGCTGCCGCTGATCGTCGACGCCGAACGCATCGGCGGCGACGATTGCACCGTGCTGTACGGCTTCGCGCTGCGCTGCGGCGATCGCGTGCTGCTCAGCGGCCGCGCCGCGGTGATGCTCGATGCATCGGCGGCCGGCGCACTCGTGCCGCCGCCAGCCGGCCACGCAGGCCCCCGATGAATTTGCCCAAGGAAACCAGGTCGTGAAAGCACGTCAGTTCATTTGCACCGCAATCGTTCTCGCACTGATCAGCCCGATCGCGCACGCGGACATGTCGGAAGTGAAGCAGGACATCAAGCGCGATTCGAAGGAGGCCGCGCACAAGACTGGCGACGCCGCGCGCAGCTTCGGCCATGCGACCGCAAGCGCCGCGAAGACAGTCGGCCACGGCATCGCGCATGTGTCGCGCGAGGGCTGGGATGCCACCAAGCGCACGACGAAGCGAATCTTCCACAAGAACGATTCGGGCGAAGGCGCGCAGAAGAGCGATTGAGTGTGAGCGTCCCGCGCACCGCAGACAGGCTGCGCGGGATGCGGCACGACGCTTGAGTGCGCCGTTGCCGCACCGCCACCGTCATCGCGCGCCGCTGCGCGTGCGGCGCGCCGGCCTGCGCGCGAGGCACTTGCCGTATGCGACGAACCAGCAATCGCGATGATCGAAATTTCGCAGCAGCCGCGCGCGGCGCCGCTCGAGCCAGTGAAGCGCGATCGCCATCGTCAGCGCGACGGCCAGTGCCGAGCCGCCGATCGCGAGTCCCATCCAGGTTTCACCCATGCCTCCTCCGGAATGCGAGGCCGGTGCGGCACGCATGCCGCGACGCGGTGGCCGGCGCGCGGACGCATACGGTCCGCCGCATGTGCGGCGAACCTGCGTCCGTGATCCATCACCGCGCGCGTGCCGCGTCGCCCCGGCGCTGGATACAGCGGGAGCACGGCCCGGACGCGCGCGCGAACGCCGCCCGGGCCGCCGCGCGTCAGTGCATGTGCTGGCCGCCGTTGATCGCGATGTTGGAGCCCGTCACGAAGCCGGCCTCCTCCGAGCACAGATACGCGACCAGCGCCGCGACTTCCTCGGGCTTGCCGAGCCGGCCCGCCGGAATCTGCGGGAGGATCTTCGTATCGAGGATGTCCTGCGGGATCGCCGTCACCATCTTCGTCGCGAGATAGCCCGGCGACACGGTGTTCACCGTCACGCCCTTGCGCGCAGTCTCGAGCGCGAGCGATTTCGTGAAGCCATGCATGCCGGCTTTCGCGGCCGCGTAGTTGGTCTGGCCGACCGAACCCTTCGAGCCGTTGACCGACGCGATGTTGACGATGCGTCCCCAGCCGCGCTCGACCATGCCCTCGCAAACCGGCTTCGTCATGTTGAACACGGAATCGAGGTTGGTGCGGATCACCGCATCCCAGTTGACCTTGTCGAGCTTGCGCAGCGTCATGTCGCGCGTGATGCCCGCGTTGTTCACCAGGATGTCGACCGGGCCGACTTCCCGGACGATTTTCTCGACGCATTGCTGGCACGAATCGTAATCGGCCACATCCACCGGATACGCGTGGAATTCGCGGCCGGCCGCGTGCATCTCGGTCAGCCAGCGATCGGCACCGGTATTGTTCGGCGAATACGTGACAACGACCTGGTAGCCAGCGTCGTTCAACCGGATGCTGATCGCTTCGCCAAGACCGCCCATCCCACCCGTCACAACTGCAATTCGCTTAGTCATCCTATGAGTTACCGAGAAGAAAAGTAATCAATGGTGCGCAGCGACGGCATGGCACCTGCCGCCGCCCCACCGCTTCGATGCGCCCGCGTCGCTGACGCGGCGCGCATCGGAACATCACACCTGTTGCGGGTTGCTCGTTCCGCGCGAAAGCTGCTGCGCGCGTGCGCGGCGCAGGCCTGCGCCGCACGCGTGCATGCTCGTCAGGCCCCGCTCAACCGCGCTCGACCGCGAGTGCGACGCCCATCCCGCCGCCGATGCACAGCGACGCCAGACCGCGCTTCGCGTCGCGCTTGACCATCTCGTGCAGCAGCGTCACCAGGATCCGGCACCCCGACGCGCCGATCGGGTGACCGATCGCGATCGCCCCGCCGTTCACGTTCACCTTCGACGTGTCCCAGCCCATCTGCTTGTGCACCGCCAGCGCCTGCGCCGCGAATGCCTCGTTGATTTCCATCA
>NZ_VWWG01000269.1:0-5064 GCF_011753085.1 Burkholderia sp. Tr-862 | reverse complement strand
TGTTCGCCGAACGCGCGGACCGGATCGCCGCGCTGATCGTCGAGCCGCTCGTGCAATGCGCGGCCGGCATGGCGATGCACGATCCGTCGTACGTGCGCGGGCTGCGCGCGCTGTGCGACGAGTTCGGCGTGCACCTGATCGCCGACGAGATCGCGGTCGGCTGCGGCCGCACCGGCACCTTCTTCGCGTGCGAGCAGGCCGGCGTCTGGCCCGATTTCCTGTGCCTGTCGAAGGGCATCAGCGGCGGCTACCTGCCGCTGTCGCTCGTGCTCACGCGCGACGACGTGTTCGCGGCCTTCTACGACGACGACACGACGCGCGGCTTCCTGCATTCGCATTCGTACACGGGCAACCCGCTCGCGTGCCGCGCGGCGGTCGCGACGCTCGACCTGTTCGCGCACGACGACGTGCTCGCCGGCAACGCGCGCAAGTCGGCCGCGATGCGCGCCGCGCTCGCGCCGCTCGACGCGCACCCGCAGGTGCACCACCTGCGCGAGCGCGGCACGCTGTTCGCATTCGACGTCGCGCTCGACGGCGACGCGGCACGCGGCTTCTCGCGGCGCTTCTTCGAGCGCGCGCTCGAACGCGAACTGCTGCTGCGTCCGATCGGCACGACCGTGTACCTGATGCCGCCGTACGTGATGAGCGACGACGACATCGCGTGGCTCGCGCAGCGCACGCGCGACACGCTGGATGCGACGCTCGCGGAGATCATGCAATGACACACACGGCCCCAAGCTCACTTCGTTCGCTGCCCCCCGAGGGGACGGCGGCAACGAACCTGCTCGATACGCTGCAGCGCGGCCTCGCCGAACTCGACGCGCAAGGGTTGCGCCGCGTGCGCCGCACCGCCGACACCGCGTGCGACGCGCACATGCGCGTCGACGGCCGCGACATCGTCGGCTTCGCGAGTAACGACTATCTCGGCCTCGCCGCGCATCCGGCGCTCGTCGCCGCATTCGCCGAAGGCGCGCGGCGCTACGGCTCCGGCAGCGGCGGCTCGCATCTGCTCGGCGGCCATTCGCGTGCGCACGCAACGCTCGAAGAGGAACTCGCGGCCTTCTCGGGCGGCTTCTCCGACGCGCCGCGCGCGCTGTACTTCAGCACAGGCTACATGGCGAACCTCGCCGCGATGACGGCGCTCACCGGCAAGGGCGCGACGATCTTCTCCGATGCGCTGAACCACGCGTCGCTGATCGACGGCATGCGGCTGTCGCGCGCGAACGTACAGGTCTATTCGCATGCGGATACGGCCTCGCTCGCCGCGCTGCTCGACGCATCGGATGCCGAAACAAAGCTGATCGTCAGCGACACCGTGTTCAGCATGGATGGCGACATCGCGCCGCTCGCCGAACTCGTCGCGCTGGCCGAACGCCACGGCGCGTGGCTGGTCGTCGACGACGCGCACGGCTTCGGCGTGCTGGGGCCCCAGGGCCGCGGCGCGCTCGCGGCCGCCGCGCTGCGCTCGCCGAACCTCATCTACGTCGGCACGCTCGGCAAGGCCGCCGGCGTCGCGGGCGCGTTCGTGATCGCGCACGAGACCGTGATCGAATGGATGATCCAGCGCGCGCGCAGCTACATCTTCACGACGGCCGCGCCGCCGGCCGTCGCGCATGCGGTATCGGCGAGCCTGAAGGTGATTGCCGGCGACGAAGGCGACGCGCGACGCGCGCACCTCGCCGCGCTGATCGAGCGCACACGCGCGCTGCTGCGCATGACACACTGGCAGCCGGTCGACTCGCACACGGCCGTGCAGCCGCTCGTGATCGGCAGCAACGACGCGACGCTTGCAGCGATGCGCGCGCTCGACGCGCACGGCCTGTGGGTGCCCGCGATCCGGCCGCCGACGGTGCCCGTCGGCACGTCGCGGCTGCGCATCTCGCTGTCGGCAGCGCATTCGTTCGACGATCTCGCACGGCTCGAAGCAGCCTTGATCGAAGCCAGCGAGGGGCAGACCCGGCGGGAGGCAGAACAGCCCCCACGCTCACTGCGTTCGCTGCCCCCCGAGGGGGCTGCAGCCTCCCTTGGGGCGGCCCGGCGGGAGGCAGAACAGCCCCCACGCTCACTGCGTTCGCTGCCCCCCGAGGGGGCTGCAGCCTCCCTTGGGGCGGCCCGGCGGGAGACTGCGGCATGACCGCCCCGCTCTCGCTGTTCGTCACCGGCACCGACACCGAAATCGGCAAGACCTTCGTCTCGGCTGCGATGCTGCACGGCTTCGCGCGGCATGGCCTGCGTGCAGCCGCGCTGAAGCCCGTCGCGGCGGGCGCGTATGAACGCGACGGCGTGTGGCGCAACGAGGACGCCGACCAGCTCGACGCAGCCGCGAACGTCGTGCTGCCGCCCGAACTGCGCACGCCGTTCCTGCTGAAGGCGCCCGCCGCACCGCACATCGTCGCGGCGCAAGAAGGCGTGACGCTCGACATCGACACGATCGTCGCGTGCCATCGCGAAGCGCTGACGCGCGCGGATATCGTCGTCGTCGAAGGCGCCGGCGGCTTTCGCGTGCCGCTGAACGACACGCAGGACATGGCCGATCTCGCGGTCGCGCTCGGCGTGCCCGTCGTGCTCGTCGTCGGCGTGCGGCTCGGCTGCATCAGCCATGCGCTGCTCACCGCCGACGCGATCGCCGCGCGCGGCCTGCGCATCGCCGGCTGGGTCGCGAACCACGTCGACCCGGCGATGTCGTTCCCCGACGAGAACGTCGCGACGATGCGCGACTGGCTCGCCCGCGAGCACGGCGCGCCGCTGCTCGGCCGCATTCCGCACATGAGCCCGGCCGCCGCCGAATCCGCCGCGGCGATGCTCGACATCGCCGCGCTCGTCGAGACGCTGCGCGCCGCGCAGCATTGACCCAACAGAAACAGATCCCCCGATCCCTCATCCCCGTCCAGGACAGGAAAACGATATGACCCAAGCCCAGACCGCCACCGTGCAACCCGACGCGATTCCCGTGGCCGCTCCGGCCTCGCAGCGCTGGCGCGTCGCCGACGTCGTCGCGCTGTTCGAGCTGCCGTTCAACGACCTGATCTTCCGCGCGCAGCAGGTGCATCGCGAACACTTCGACGCGAACGCGGTGCAGCTGTCGACGCTGCTGTCGATCAAGACGGGCGGCTGCGAGGAAGATTGCGGCTACTGCTCGCAATCGTCGCACCACGACACGGGCCTGAAGGCCGAGAAGCTGATGGACGTCGACGCGGTACTCGACGCCGCGCGCGCGGCGAAGGCGAACGGCGCGAGCCGCTTCTGCATGGGCGCCGCGTGGCGCAACCCGAAGGAGCGCCACATGCCGGCGCTGACCGAGATGGTGCGTGGCGTGAAGGAACTCGGCCTCGAAACCTGCATGACGCTCGGCATGCTGGAAGACGAGCAGGCGCAGGAACTCGCGAACGCCGGCCTCGACTACTACAACCACAACCTCGACACGTCGCCGGAGTTCTATGGCCAGGTGATCTCGACGCGCACCTACCAGGATCGTCTCGACACGCTCGACCGCGTGCGCGATGCGGGCATCAACGTGTGCTGCGGCGGCATCATCGGGATGGGCGAATCGCGCCGCGAACGCGCGGGCCTGATCTCGCAGCTCGCGAACCTGAATCCGTATCCGGATTCGGTCCCGATCAACAACCTCGTCGCGATCGAAGGCACGCCGCTCGAAGGCACCGCACCGCTCGACCCGTTCGAATTCGTGCGCACGATCGCGGTTGCGCGGATCACGATGCCGAAGGCCGTCGTGCGCCTGTCGGCCGGCCGCGAGCAGCTCGACGACGGGCTGCAGGCGATGTGCTTCCTCGCCGGCGCGAACTCGATGTTCTACGGCGACCAGCTGCTGACGACGAGCAACCCGCAGTCGCAGAAGGATCGCGCGCTGTTCGAGCGCCTCGGCATCCGCGCGAGCGACGCGGACGCGATGCAGGCGAACGCGTAAGCGGCAGCACCGCGTACCAACGAAAAAGCCGGGGCATGCCCCGGCTTTTTTTCACCCGATCGTCTGCGCCGCGTTGCCCTGCGCGTCGCGAAGCGTGCGTGTCACACGTGCGCCGCCGCGCCGTCGAGCGCCGCGCGCACGCGCTCGACCTGCTGGGCGTCGACGGGCGCCAGCACCTCGCCGCGCACCCGCACGCCCGAGCCGAAATGCACCGCGCGCGCGCCGGTGGCGCGGACGAAATCGCCGACCGCGTCGACCGTGAGCCCCGAGCCGGCCAGCACCGTGCAGGTCGAGCCGGCCGCCTGCCGCACCATCCGCGTGATCGTCGCGACGGCGTCGAGCACCGACGGATGGCCGCCCGACGTCAGCACCGACGTGACGGCCGGCACGCGCAGCAGCGCGTCGAATGCGGCGTTCAGGTCGCGCGACACGTCGAACGCGCGATGGAACGTCAGGTCGCGCCCGTCCGCGGCGGCCGCGATGCGGGCGAGCGCGTCGAGATCGACGTCACCGCGCGCATCGAGCGCACCGAACACGACGCCGTTCGCGCCGGCCGCGACGGCCGCGCGCACGTCGCGTTCGATCACGCGCAGGTCGTCGGCGTCGTAGACGAACGAGCGGCTGTGCGGGCGCACGATCACGTTGACCGGAATCGGCACCGCGGCCACGACGGCCTCGATCAGGCCGACGCTCGGCGTGAGCCCGCCTTCGGTGATCGCGGTCACGAGTTCGAGGCGGTCGGCCCCCGCGCGGGCGGCGGCCTTCGCGTCGCCGACGGTCGTGGCGATCACTTCGAGGAGGACGGAGGAAGCGGCGGTACGGTTCATCGGCGGCTCGCGAATCGTCAGGACAATTCGCGCATCCTAGCCGAGCGGCGTGAACCGCGCCAGCACGACGCCCCGCGCTATGCGCCGCCGACCTCCTCGTCGACCCAGTCGATATCGCCGCACAGCACGTGCTGCGCGTCGCCGATGCGCACGGCCACCGACAGCGTCACGCACGGCTGCGCCTCGTTGATCGACAGGTACGGGCGCGTGACCTGCACGCGTCCGGGCTCGGCGATCGCCGTGCGGAAGTACGGCCGGCGCAGCCAGTTCGCGCCCTGCGCATCCGACAGCGGCGAGAAGCGCGCCTCGGCA
>NZ_VWWG01000268.1:0-5084 GCF_011753085.1 Burkholderia sp. Tr-862 | reverse complement strand
CTCGCGCGCCATTTCGAATGGGGGCTGTATCTGGAACACGCGAGCTTCAACCTCGCGATGGCGCTGCTGTTCGGCCGCACGCTCGCGGCCGGCCAGGTGCCGCTGTGCACGCGTTTCGCGACGATGATCCACGGCACGATCACGCCGGCCGTCGCGCGCTACACGCGGCGCATCACGCTCGCGTGGACGCTGTTCTTCGTCGCGATCGCCGCCGTGTCGACGCTGATGTTCGCGACCGCGCCGATCGTCGCGTGGTCGACGTTCGCGAACTACCTGTCGCTGCCGCTCGTCGCCGTGATGTTCGCCGCCGAGCATGCGTGCCGGCGCTTCGCGCTGCCGCACGAAGCGCGGCCGCGGATGGTCGACGCGGTGCGCGCGTACCGCGCGTCGACGCAACCGTCACGATGAATTCATGGCCGGCGCGGCGCCGCATCGCGGCCGCGCCGGTCACCGCTTCCCGCTCTAGCCGATTTATGCCGACTCACCCGCTGGTATTCCATTCCTCGCCCGACCAGACGATCGCCTGGCGCGACGGCACGCCCGTCACCGTGCGCGCGTTCGTCGCCGACGTCGCGCGCGTGGCCGCCACGCTGCCCGCCGGCGGCCACGTGTTCAACGTGTGCCGCGACCGCTACCGCTTCGCGGTCAGCCTGTGCGCGGCGCTCGTCTCCGGCAGGATCAGCCTGCTGCCGTCGACGCACACGCCGGAGATGGTGCGCCAGCTTGCGTCGTTCGCACCGGACGCGTTCTGCCTGCACGACGCGCCAGACTGCACGATCGACCTGCCGCGCTTCGCGTATCCGGACGCCGCCGCCGGCGACCTCCCCGACGACGCACCCTGCGTGGTGCCGCAGATCGACGCGGAGCGGATCATGGCGTACGTGTTCACCTCCGGCTCGACCGGCGCGCCGGTGCCGCACCGCAAGACCTGGGGCTTCCTGGTCGGCTGCGTGCGCGCAGCGGCCGACCGCCTCGGCCTGCTCGACGGCCGCGCGGCCACGCTGATCGGCACCGTGCCCGCGCAGCACATGTACGGCTTCGAGTCGACGGTGCTGCTCGCGCTGATCGGCGGCCTCGCGTTCAGCAACCGCCAGCCGTTCTATCCGGTCGACATTCGCGACGAACTCGGCGCGATCCCGCAGCCGCGCGTGCTCGTCACGTCGCCGATCCACCTGCGCGCGCTGCTGTCGGCCGGCCATGCGCTGCCGCCGGCCGCGCTCGTGCTGTCGGCCACCGCGCCGCTGTCGGAAAAACTCGCGTGCGAAGCCGAGGCCGCGCTCGGCGCGCCGCTCGTCGAGATCTACGGCAGCACCGAAACCGGCCAGATCGCGACGCGCCGCACGTCGCAGGGCGCGACCTGGCAACTGTTCCCGGACATCCGGCTCGATGCGCGTGATGCGCGTGATGCGCACGACACGCCGGATCGCGACGCCGCGGGCGACGACAGCGGCCCGACCGTGTGGGTGTCGGGCGGACACGTCGAGGCCCCCGTGCCGATGGGCGACGCGCTCGAGCTGCTCGGCGACGGCCGGTTCCTGCTGCACGGCCGCAAGGCGGACCTCGTCAACATCGCGGGCAAGCGCACGTCGCTCGCCTATCTGAATCATCAATTGAATGCGATTGCCGGCGTCGTCGACGGCGTGTTCTTCATGCCGGACGAAGCCGCGCCGGCCGACGCCGACGCGACCCGCGAACCGGTCACGCGCCTCGTTGCGCTCGTGGTCGCCCCGACGCTCGCCGCGGCCGACCTGCAGCGCGCGCTGCGCGAACGGATCGATCCCGCGTTCATGCCGCGTCCGCTCGTATTCGTCGATGCATTGCCGCGCAACGAAACGGGCAAGCTGCCGCGCGACGTACTCGCCGCGCTCGTCGCACGGCACACGCGCGCCGCCGCGGCCGATGTGCGCGATCGCAGCGAGACGGATGCGCCGCTCGCGTTCACGATTCCCGCCGATCACCCGGCGCTGCCCGGTCATTTCCCCGGTCATCCGATCGTGCCGGGCGTCGTGCTGCTCGATCACGCGATCGCCGCGCTCGGCGCATCGCTGAACCGCCCGCTGGATACGTGGCGGCTGGCTTCCGCGAAATTCCTGAGCCCGGTCGCGCCCGGCGAACCGCTCGATCTCGCGTTCGATGCGGCGGCCGGCGGTGCGATCCGCTTCACGCTGCACGCCGGCGCGCGCGACGTCGCGACCGGCGTGCTGTCCGCGCCGCCGGCTACACCGGAAGGCGCACAGTCATGAAGCGCACCGCATGGGCCGAGCGCGAGGAACGCAGCAACGAGGCGCTGCTGCGCGCGATGACCTGGATCTCGCTGCGGTTCGGCCGACGGCCGTCGCGCGTCGTGCTGCACGCCATCGCAACCTATTTCGTGCTGTTCTCGCCGGTCGCCCGCGCGGCGTCGCGCGACTACCTGCGCCGCGTGCTCGGCCGTCCGGCGGGCTGGCGCGACGTGTACCGGCACGTGTTCACGTTCGCGGCGACGATCCACGACCGCATCTACCTGATGAACGGCCGCTTCGACCTGTTCGACATCCGGCTGCACGGCGAAACGCGGGTGGACGACGCGCTCGCCGGCGGGCGCGGCGCGTTCCTGATGGGCGCGCACCTCGGCAGCTTCGAAGTCGTGCGGGCGATCGGCCGCACGCGTCCGGACCTGCGCGTCGTCGTCACGATGTTCGAAGAGAACGCGCGCAAGATCAATGCGACGCTCGCCGCCGTGAATCCGGCCGCGAAGCCGGACGTGATTCCGCTCGGGCAGGTCGACTCGATGCTGAAGGTGCGCGAGCGCCTCGACGCGAACTGCATGGTCGGGATGCTCGCCGACCGCACGCTGCTCGACGACGCGGCCGCGTCGCTGCGCCGGCTGCCGCTGCTCGGCGCGCCGGCCGCGTTCCCGCTCGGGCCGCTCTACATGGCCGCGATGCTGCGGCGCCCGGTGCTGTTCATGACCGGCCTCTATCGCGACGGCAATCGCTACGATGTGCACTTCGAGACGCTCGCCGATTTCTCCGACGTGTGCCGCGACACGCGCGCGGCGGCCGTCGATGCGGCGCTCGCGCGCTACGTCGCGCTGCTCGACCGGTATTGCCGCGCGGCCCCATACAACTGGTTCAACTATTTCGATTTCTGGCAGACCGGCAACGCCGCCGCGCGCCGCGACGATGTGCGCGCGTGCACCGGGCTGTCCACCCCGAGGGATTCCGACGCATGACCGCCGTTCGCCGCTTCCTGGCGCTGTTCCAACTGCTGCTCCCGCTGTCGTTCCTGCTCGCGCCGCGACGCGCCGCGCGCCTGTTCGCCGTCACCGCCGCCGTCGCGCTCGCCCTGCCCGCGCAGGCAGCCGACACCGGTTCGGCATGGACCCTCGACCGGCTGATGTCGACGCTCGCGCAGCACAAGTCCGGGCGTGCCACGTTCACCGAGACGAAGACGCTGTCGATCGCCGCGCAACCGCTCGAATCGTCGGGCGAGCTCGTGTTCGTCGCGCCCGACCATCTCGAGAAGCACACGCTGAGCCCGAAGCCCGAACATCTCGTCGTCGACGGCGACATGCTCACCGTCGAGCGCAACAACCGCAAATTCACGCTCGCGCTCGCGCGCTACCCCGAGCTCGGCGCATTCATCGACAGCATCCGCGCGACGCTCGCCGGCAACCGCTACGCGCTCGAGCAGGTCTACAAGGTCGCGCTCGCCGGCCGTGGCGACGACTGGACGCTGACGCTCACGCCGCTCGATTCGCGGATGCTGAAGGTCGTCAGCACGATCACGCTCGACGGCACGCGCGACGTGTTGCGCAGCGTCGCGATCCGGCAGGCCGACGGCGACCATTCGACGATGCGCCTGCAACCCGTCCCGGCGAACTAATGGACGAACGCACCCGGCCGACCGCCCCCGTCACCCGGCGCCTGCCCGCCTGGCGGCAACGCGCCGTGCTCGTGTGGCTGCTTGCGCTCGTCGCATGCGGGATCGCGATCGCCCGCGCGAATTTCACGGCCGACTTGTCCGCGTTCCTGCCGCGCGCGCCGAGCGCGGGGCAGCGCGTGCTCGTCGATCAACTGCGCGACGGCATCGTGTCGCGGCTGATCCTCGTCGCGATCGACGGCGGCGACGCGGCCGCGCGTGCCGCGCTGTCGCGGCGCGTGGCCGGCACGCTGCGCGCCGACCGGCAATTGTCCGCGATCAACAACGGCGAGGCCGTGAACGACGCGCGCGACCAGCAGTTCGTGTTCGATCATCGCTACCTGCTGAGCCCGGCCGTCACGCCGCGACGCTTCAGCGCGAACGGCCTGCACCAGGCGCTCGGCGACAGCCTCGACCTGCTGGGCTCGTCGGCGGGCCTCGTCGCGAAGGCGATGCTGCCGCGCGATCCGACCGGCGAAGTGACCGCGCTCGTCGACCAGCTCGACAGCGGCGCGCAGCCTGCCGTGCGTGACGGCGTGTGGGCGTCGCGCGACGGCACGCGCGCGGTGCTCGTCGTGCAGACGGCCGCCGCCGGCTCCGACACCGACGCGCAGGCACGCGCGATCGACGCGGTGCGCCGCGCGTTCTCCGCCGCGACGCAGACGCTGCCGAACCCGGCCGCGTACACGCTCGCGATGACCGGCCCCGGCGTGTTCTCGGTCGATACGCGCGACACGATCCGACACGACGTCGAGCGGCTGTCGACCGCGAGCATCGTGCTGATCGTCGCGCTGCTGCTGACGCTGTACCGCTCGCCGCGCACGCTCGCGCTGGGGCTGCTGCCGGTGCTGACGGGCATCGCGGCCGGCATCGCGGCGGTCAGCGTCGCGTTCGGCACCGTCCACGGGCTGACGCTCGGCTTCGGCACGACGCTGATCGGCGAGGCCGTCGACTATTCGATCTACCTGTTCGTGCAATCGGCGCAGGCCGGCTCGCGCGGCGCCGCGCGGCCCGCCGACGCGATGCGCGCGTGGCTCGCCGCATACTGGCCGACGATCCGGCTCGGCGTGCTCACGTCCGTGTGCGGCTTCGCGTCGATGCTGTTCTCCGGCTTTCCGGGCCTCGTGCAGCTCGGGCTCTATTCGATCGTCGGGCTGACGGCCGCCGCGCTCGTCACGCGA
>NZ_VWWG01000267.1:0-5491 GCF_011753085.1 Burkholderia sp. Tr-862 | reverse complement strand
CGCAACCGCGGCGCCGCCCGGCGGCGCCACGCGCAGCAGTTGGTCGACTTCGATCTGGTTCGGGTTCGTCAGGTTGTTCCACGCGGCGATGTCGCGATAGTTCTGCCCGTTCTCGAGTGCGATCCGGTACAGCGTGTCACCCGGTTTCACACGGTAGAAGCCGGGCGGCGGCGGCCCGAGCGGCACCGCCGGCTGCGCGGCAGCGGTCGTGCCGAGCGTTCCGGAGCGGTCGACGACGGGCGCGTTGTCGAGCCGCGTCGCACAGGCGGCCAGTAGCGTGGAGAACGCAGCCACACAGATCGCGCGCTGGGCGAACGTGAGCGGTTCCCTGGTTCGGTTGTTTTGCATCGCGCGCAACATACTCATCGGTTTCAAATCACTCCGGATTTTAAAGGGACAAAGAAAACGCGATCAAGCCGTGACTCTCGCCATTGCGCGGGCGCGACGCGCTCGACAAGCGTGAGCACCTGGTGCTGCCCGCTCTGCGCGCCGACCGGCGCGACGAGCCGCCCGCCGATCGCGAGCTGCTCGAGCAGCGCCTGCGGCACGTCGAGCCCCGCCGCCGCGATCACGATCGCGTCGAACGGGGCCGCGGACGGCAGGCCGACACGCCCGTCGCCGTAATGCAAACGGATGTTCGGCACGCGCAGCGGCCGCAGGTTCAGCTTCGCGCGCTCGTAGAGCGGCTTGATGCGTTCAATCGAATACACGTCGCGTGCCACGTGACTCAGCACCGCGGCCTGGTAGCCGCAACCGGTGCCGATCTCGAGGACGCGCTCGAGCGTGCGGCCGGCCATCGCGAGCTCGATCATGCGCGCGACGACCGACGGCTTTGAGATCGTTTGCTGGTGGCCGATCGGCAACGCGGAATCCTCATAGGCCTGCGTCGCGAGCCCCGGATCCACGAACATGTGGCGCGGCACCGCGGCCATCGCATCCAGCACGCGCGCGTCGGTCACGCCGTTCGCGCGCAGGCGTTCGACCATGCGTTCGCGCACACGTTCCGAGGTCAGCGCGAACGCGCCGGCCGGCGCAATGCTCGGCGCGGCCGGCTTCGGCATCGCGGGCTTCAGCACGGTCGGCTTCGGTGCGGTCGCAGGCTTCGCGGCGGCCGTGCCGGGCAGCGCGCGGGCGGCGCCCGTCTTCGCCACCGGCTTGAGCACGGCAGCGGGTTTGTCGGCGGCCTTCGGCACCGCGATCGCCGCATGGCGTTCACCGGACCGGACTTCCGATTTGCGTGGCGCTCGCTTGAGATCCTCGAGCGCGAGCGGGAACCGCTTCGCGCGCTCGCCGCTCATGAAGCCCGCCCGCCTGCGCGCGCCCATTCGCGCGTTGCAGGCAGCATTTGCGTATGCGTGAGATCGAGCTGCAGCGGCGTGATCGACACGAAACCGTTGGCGACGGCGTGGAAATCGGTACCTTCGCTCGCGTCCAGCGCCGCACCCGCGGCACCGATCCAGTAAACCGGCTCGCCGCGCGGGTCGGTCTGGCGAATCACCGGCTGCGACGGGTGACGCTTGCCGAGGCGCGTGACCTTCCAGCCTCTCAGTTCGTCGTACGGCAGATTCGGAATATTGACGTTCAGCAGCGGCTGACCGGGTAGCGGATGCGCGAGGTAATGCTCGACGATTTCCGCGGCGACGCGCGCCGCGTCGGCCAGATGCGCCCAGCCCTTGTCGGCCAGCGAGAACGCGATGGCCGGCACGCCGAACATGATGCCTTCAGTGGCGGCCGCAACTGTCCCCGAATAGAGGGTGTCTTCTCCCATGTTCTGGCCGTTGTTGATCCCCGACACGACGAGATCCGGACGCTCGTCGGCCATCCCCGTCAACGCGACGTGCACCGAATCGGTCGGCGTGCCGTTCACGTAGAAGAAACCCGTATTCGTCGCGCGCTGCACCGACAGCGGCCGCGACAGCGTGAGGGAATTCGACGCGCCGCTGCAGTTCTGCTCGGGTGCGATCACGGTGAGGTCGGCCAACGGCTGCAGCGCGTCGCTGAGCGCGCCGAGACCGGGGGCGAGATAGCCGTCGTCGTTGCTGAGTAGGATTCGCATCCGGCGATTGTAACCGAGGAAAGATGGCGCGAGAGCGACAGTCCGGCGGCGGCTGAGGGGCCCGCACGCAGCACGCGTATGCGATGCGCCGCCTCATTGCGCGGCGGCGTTCCGCACACTCGGGAAAACGCCCGGCCGCCCGTAGTCAGCCACCCGGAAGAAAGTTCCGTCGGGCAAGCCCGGCGCGCATCGCCGGGGCTCGGGACGCTCAGATCGCGCCGGCCTCGCGCAACGCGGCGATCGCCTGCGCGTCGTAGCCGAGGCCGCGCAGCACCTCGTCGGTGTGCTCGCCGAGTTCGGGCCCGAGCCAGCGCGTTTCGCCCGGCGTGCCGGACAGCTTCGGCGTGATGTTCGGCAGCGGAATGTCGGTGCCGTCGGCCAGTTTGAAACGCTGGATCATCTGCCGCGCGACGAACTGCGGATCGGTGAACATGTCGGCGGCGCTGTAGATGCGCCCGGCCGGCACGTCGGCCGCGTTGAGCACGGCCAGCGCGTCGTCGATCGTGCGCGGCGCGAGCCACGCGGCGATCGCGTCGTCGATTTCCTGCGTGCGCGGCACGCGTCCGTCGTTCCGTGCGAGTGCGGGATCGTCGGCGAGGTCGTCGCGCTCGATCGCCTTCATCAACCGCTTGAAGATCGGGTCGCTGTTGCCGCCGATCACGATGCTGCCGTCGCGACACGCGTAGGTGTTCGACGGCACGATGCCCGGCAACGACGCGCCGGTGCGCTCGCGCACCATCCCGTACACGCCGTATTCGGGCACCACGCTTTCCATCATGTTGAATACCGCTTCATACAGCGCAACGTCGACCACCTGCCCCGCGCCGCCATTCACGTTGCGGTGGTGGAGCGCCATCAGCGCGCCGATCACGCCGTGCAGCGCGGCGATCGAGTCGCCGATCGAGATGCCGATGCGCGGCGGCGGCAGATCCGGATAGCCGGTGATGTGACGCAATCCGCCCATCGATTCGGCGATCGCGCCGAAGCCGGGCCGGTCGCGGTACGGGCCCGTCTGCCCGTAGCCGGACAGGCGCACCATCACGAGACCGGGGTTGTCGGCCGACAGCACGTCGTAGCCGAGGCCGAGCTTCTCGAGCAGGCCCGGCCGGAAGTTTTCGATCACGATGTCGGCCTCGCGCGCGAGTTGCCGCGCGATCGCCTTGCCGGCATCGGATTTCAGATTGAGGGTGACCGATTTCTTGTTGCGCGCCTGGACCGACCACCACAGCGACGTGCCGCCCTGCTCCGGATGCAGCTTGCGCCACTTGCGCAGCGGGTCGCCGCCGTTCGGATCCTCGATCTTGATCACTTCCGCGCCGAATTCGGCACAGAGGCGCGACGCGAACGGCCCCGCGATCAGCGTCCCGAATTCGAGCACTTTGACGCCCGCGAGCGGGCCCTGGCTGGTGCTCATGTGTCTCCCTGGCATGAGGAACGGCGCCGCTCGCCGGCGGCGCCCGGCTTACATCGTGCGACGGTCGAGCATCGCGCGGGCGATGGTGCCCGCGTCGACGTATTCGAGCTCGCCGCCGACCGGCACGCCGCGCGCGAGGCGCGTGACCGCGAGCCCGCGCGCCTTCAGCGTCTGGCCGAGGTAGTGCGCGGTGGCTTCGCCCTCGTTCGTGAAGTTGGTCGCGAGCACGACCTCCTTGACGACGCCGTCGGACGCGCGCCGCACGAGGCGGTCGAAATGGATTTCCTTCGGGCCGATCCCGTCGAGCGGGCTCAGCCGCCCCATCAGCACGAAATACAGCCCGCGGTACGTCATCGTCTGCTCGAGCATGATCTGGTCGGCCGGCGTCTCGACGACGCACAGCAGCGTCGGATCACGCTCGTCGTCGCTGCACACCTCGCAGATCTGCGCTTCCGTGAACGTGTTGCACTTCTCGCAGTGCTGCAGGTGCTCGGTCGCGAACAGCAGCGAGCGGCCGAGCCGCTCCGCGCCCTCCCGATCGTGCTGCATCAGGTGGTACGCCATGCGCTGCGCGGATTTCGGCCCGACACCGGGCAATACACGCAGCGCCTCGACGAGCGCGGACAGGGCGGACGGCTGTTTCATACGGCGGCTGGTGGCTGAACGGGCTGAACGAACGCTGCGCTCAGAACGGCAGCTTGAAACCCGGGGGCAGCGGCAGGCCCGAGGTCATGCCGCTCATCTTCTCCTGCGACGTCGCTTCGGCCTTGCGTACGGCATCGTTGAACGCGGCCGCGACCAGATCCTCGAGCATGTCCTTGTCGTCCGCGAGCAGGCTCGGGTCGATCGCCACGCGACGCACTTCGTTGCGGCACGTCATCGTCACCTTGACGAGGCCGGCACCCGACTGCCCTTCGACTTCGATCTGCGCAAGCTGCTCCTGCATCTTCTTCATGTTTTCCTGCATTTGCTGCGCTTGCTTCATCAGTCCGGCGAGGTTGCCTTTCAACATGGGAATACTCCTTCTTGATCGTGTGAAAACCGGCACGCGGCGCATGCCGGTCAATGTGTGCGGGCGTGATTGTGCCTGTCGCGGTGCGATTCGTTCAATGCAGCGTCGGCGGCGCGCCGTCCGGCGCCGAATCGGCGAGCGGCCGCACCGAGCCTTCGACGATACGCGCGCCGAAATCACGGACGAGCTGCTGGACGAACGGATCGCCGTGGATCTCCTGCTCGGCCTCGCGCTGGCGGGCCGCACGTGCGGCCGCATCGAGCGTTGCCGCGGTGCGCCGCGCGGGCCCGACATCGACAGCGACCTCGACAGGCTTGCCGAGCGCGTCGGCCAGCGCGGCCTTCAGCTTCGCGACCTGGGCGGCGTCCGCATACTGCGGCACCGGCACGGACAGTTTCAACGTCGTCGCGTCGACGGCCGTCAGCTCGCTGTTGAACGCCAGCTGATACGCGACGCCCTTCAGCGGCAACCGTGCGGCCAGTGCCGGCCATTCGCCGTCGAAGCCGATCGGATCGAGCGCGATCGCGGGCGGCAGCGGGCGCGTGTCGACCGGTGCGGACGGACGGGCCTCCGCCGGTTTCGGCGCAATGCGCACGTCGTCGGGGCCGCTGTCGAATACCGGGACGAAGCCGTCGTCGGCCCCACCGCCGAACATCTCGTCGGCGCTGAGCGGCACGTATTCGTCCGGCGGAATGTCTTCCCACGGCGGCGGCGCCTGGCGCGTGTCGGCAGCCTGCGGTGCGCGAGCCGCCGCACGCGGCGTCGGCACCTGCACGGCAGGACGCGATGGCGCCGGTTTGTCGACGGCCGGCTGGGCCGCGGCCGGGCGGAGACTGATGGCGTGGACGTGCACGGGCGATGCGACGCCGGGGTGTGCGTGATCGGCACGCATCACGCGCATCTGCAGCGGCGGGACCACCGCGAACGTCGCGACACCCCACACCAGCAGCGTGGCCGCCGCGCCGACATGCGTGCGGGCGAGCAGCGGGAACCCGGCCATCGTCACGAT
>NZ_VWWG01000266.1:0-5462 GCF_011753085.1 Burkholderia sp. Tr-862 | reverse complement strand
AGCGCACGGCGGCTGCGATCGCCGCCGGCATCGACGGCGCGCGCGTGCTCGCGCTGCACGCGGACGTCGCGCGGCAGGACTCGGTGCGCGACGCGTTCGCGCAGACCGAAGCGGCGCTCGGCCCGCTCGACGTGCTGGTGAACAACGCTGGCATCAACGTGTTCGCCGATCCGTTGACGATGACGGACGACGACTGGCGCCGCTGCTTCGCGGTCGACCTCGACGGCGTGTGGCACGGCTGCCGCGCGGCGCTGCCCGGGATGGTCGAACGCGGTCGCGGCAGCATCGTGAACATCGCGTCGACGCATGCGTTCCGGATCATCCCGGGCTGCTTTCCGTACCCGGTCGCGAAACACGGCGTGCTGGGCCTCACGCGTGCGCTCGGCATCGAATACGCGGCGCGCAACGTGCGGATGAACGCGATCGCGCCCGGCTACATCGAGACGCAGCTCACGCGCGACTGGTGGGATGCGCAGGCCGACCCGGCCGCGGCGCGTGCCGAGACGCTCGCACTGCAGCCGATGAAGCGGATCGGCAAACCGGAGGAAGTCGCGATGACGGCCGTGTTCCTCGCCTCCGACGAGGCGCCGTTCATCAATGCCGCGTGCATCACCGTCGACGGCGGGCGCGCGGCGCTGTACCACGATTGACGCAACGATTCGAAAGACCGCACGTGCGACGGCCGCGCGCACGCTGCGTCGAAACCAACAAGCGGCTGCATCCTGTTCGATGAAGACAAGGAGACACTGGAGATGAAACGCAGAACGTTCGTAACGCTGGCCGCCGCGGCGGCGGTGGTGATGGGGAGTCCGGTCGCGCACGCGGCCGATCCGGTCAAGATCGGCTTTCTGGTGAAGCAGCCGGAAGAGCCGTGGTTCCAGGACGAGTGGAAGTTCGCCGAGATGGCCGCGAAGGACAAGGGCTTCACGCTCGTGAAGATCGGCGCGCCGTCGGGCGAGAAGGTGATGAGCGCGATCGACAACCTGTCCGCGCAGAAGGCGCAGGGCTTCATCATCTGCACGCCCGACGTGAAGCTCGGGCCGGGCATCGTCGCGAAGGCGAAGTCGCACAACCTGAAGATGATGACGGTCGACGACCGCCTCGTCGACGGCGCGGGCAAGCCGATCGAGTCGGTGCCGCACATGGGCATTTCCGCGTACAACATCGGCAAGCAGGTCGGCGACGGCATCGCGGCCGAGATCAAGAAGCGCGGCTGGAACATGAAGGACGTCGGCGCGATCGACATCACGTACGAGCAGCTGCCGACCGCGCACGACCGCACGAGCGGCGCGACCGACGCGCTGGTGGCGGCCGGTTTCCCGAAGGCGAACGTGATCGCGGCGCCGCAGGCGAAGACCGACACCGAGAACGCGTTCAACGCGGCGAACATCGCGCTCACCAAGAACCCGCAGTTCAAGCACTGGGTCGCCTACGGCCTGAACGACGAAGCCGTGCTCGGCGCGGTGCGCGCGGCCGAAGGGCGCGGCTTCAAGGCGGACAACATGATCGGCATCGGCATCGGTGGTTCCGATTCGGCGCTCAGCGAATTCAAGAAGCCGCAGCCGACGGGCTTCTACGGCACCGTGATCATCAGCCCGAAGCGCCACGGCGAGGAAACCTCGGACCTGATGTACGCATGGATCACGCAGGGCAAGGCACCGCCGGCGCTGACGCTGACGACGGGCATGCTCGCGACGCGCGACAACGTGTCGAAGGTGCGCGACGAGATGGGGCTCGCATCGAAGTAAGCGGCTTGCCGGCTGGCGCGGCGACGCGGCAGCCGGCGATCGATGGATCTGCAAAGTGGGGAGACGACGTGTCAGCGGCACTGCGTTTTGACAATATCGGCAAGGTATTTCCCGGCGTGCGCGCACTCGACGGCATTTCGTTCGACGTGCATGCGGGCGAGGTGCATGGCCTGATGGGCGAGAACGGCGCGGGCAAGTCGACGCTGCTGAAGATTCTCGGCGGCGAATACCAGCCCGATGCGGGCAGCGTGCTGGTCGACGGCCAGCCCGTGCATTTCTCGAGTGCGGCCGCGTCGATCGCGGCCGGCATTGCAGTGATTCACCAGGAACTGCAGTACGTGCCCGACCTGACGGTCGCGGAGAACCTGTTGCTCGGCCGCCTGCCGAACGCGCTCGGCTGGGTGAAGAAGGGCGAGGCGAAGCGCCACGTGCGCGAGCGGCTCGCCGCGATGGGCGTCGATCTCGATCCCGACGCGAAGCTCGGGCGGCTGTCGATCGCGCAGCGGCAGATGGTCGAAATCTGCAAGGCGTTGATGCGCAACGCGCGCGTGATCGCGCTCGACGAGCCGACGAGCTCGCTGTCGCATCGCGAGACCGAGGTGCTGTTCAAGCTCGTCGACGACCTGCGCGCGCAGGGCCGTGCGCTGATCTACATCTCGCACCGGATGGACGAGATCTACCGGCTGTGCGATGCGTGCACGATCTTCCGCGACGGGCGCAAGATCGCGTCGCACGAATCGCTCGCCGACGTGCCGCGCGAGCAGCTCGTCGCCGAGATGGTCGGGCGCGAGATTTCGGACATCTACCATTACGCGCCGCGCGCGCTCGGCGACGTGCGGTTTTCGGCCGAAGGCGTCGACGGCCCGGCGCTGCGCGAGCCGGCGAGCTTCTCGGTGCGCGCGGGCGAGATCGTCGGGTTCTTCGGGCTGGTCGGCGCGGGGCGCAGCGAACTGATGCGGCTCGTGTACGGCGCGGACCGCCGGCGCGCGGGCGAGCTGACGCTCGACGGCAAGCGCATCGACGTGAAGCGCACCGGCGACGCGATCCGCCACGGCATCGTGCTGTGTCCGGAGGACCGCAAGGAAGAAGGGATCATCGCGATGGCTTCGGTCGCGGAGAACATCAACATCAGCTGCCGCCGGCATTCGCTGCGCGCCGGACTCTTCATCGACCGCAAGACCGAGATCGAAACGGCCGACCGCTTCATCCAGCGGCTGAAGATCAAGACGCCGAACCGCCGGCAGAAGATCCGCTTCCTGTCGGGCGGCAACCAGCAGAAGGCGATCCTGTCGCGCTGGCTCGCGGAGCCCGACCTGAAGGTGGTGATCCTCGACGAGCCGACGCGCGGGATCGACGTCGGCGCGAAGCACGAGATCTACGACGTGATCTACCGGCTCGCGGAGCGCGGCTGCGCGATCGTGATGGTGTCGTCGGAGCTGCCGGAAGTGCTCGGCGTGTCCGACCGCATCGTCGTGATGCGCGAAGGCCGCATCGCGGGCGAGCTGTCGCGCGCGCAGGCGAACGAGCATGCGGTGCTCAGCCTCGCGCTGCCGCAGACGAGCGTCGCCGAGGCGGCCTGACGCGGTGTCAGGTCGCCGCGGGCGACGCAGGATATTCGAATCGATCACGCGCGGCGCGGGCCGCGCGACGCAGGAGCAGGAGACACAACCATGCAAGTCCGGGAAAACCTCGCCAGCGCAGCCGTGAAGCCGTCGGCTGACGCGCTGGTTCCACAGCAGAGCGACCGCCAGAAGTGGTGGCAGCACCTCACCGAATACAGCCTGATCGCGATCTTCGCGGTGATGTTCCTGACGATGTCGCTGACGGTCGATCACTTCTTCTCGATCGACAACATGCTCGGCCTCGCGCTGTCGATCTCGCAGATCGGGATGGTCGCGTGCACGATGATGTTCTGTCTGGCCTCGCGCGACTTCGACCTGTCGATCGGCTCGACCGTCGCGTTCTCCGGCGTGCTGTGCGCGATGGTGCTGAACGCGACCGACAACACGTTCGTCGCGATCATCGCCGCGGTCGCGGCCGGTGCGGCGATCGGGTTCGTGAACGGCGCGGTGATCGCGTACCTGCGCATCAACGCGCTGATCACGACGCTCGCGACGATGGAAATCGTGCGCGGGCTCGGCTTCATCGTGTCGAAGGGGCAGGCAGTCGGCGTGTCGTCGGATACGTTCATCGCGCTCGGCGGGCTGTCGCTGTTCGGCGTATCGCTGCCGATCTGGGTCACGCTCCTGTGCTTCATCGTGTTCGGCGTGCTGCTGAACCAGACCGTGTACGGCCGCAATACGCTCGCGATCGGCGGCAACCCGGAGGCGTCGCGCCTGGCGGGGATCAACGTCGAACGCACGCGCGTCTACATCTTCCTGATCCAGGGCGCGGTGACGGCGCTCGCCGGCGTGATCCTCGCGTCGCGCATCACGTCGGGCCAGCCGAACGCCGCGCAGGGCTTCGAGCTGAACGTGATCTCCGCATGCGTGCTCGGCGGCGTGTCGCTGATGGGCGGCCGCGCGACGATCTCGGGCGTCGTGATCGGCGTGCTGATCATGGGCACCGTCGAGAACGTGATGAACCTGATGAACATCGACGCGTTCTACCAGTACCTGGTGCGCGGCGCGATCCTGCTCGCGGCCGTGCTGCTCGACCAGCTGAAGAATCGCGGCGTACGCGACTGACCGATTCCACGGAGACGATTCGCATGACCATCGAAACTTCCGCGCAGGATCCGCGCGCCGCGAGCGACGCGCGCTATGCGCGCTACCCGAGCCTCGAGGATCGCGCGGTGCTGATCACGGGCGGCGCGACCGGGATCGGCGCGGCGTTCGTCGAGCACTTCGCGCGGCAGGGCGCACGCGTCGCGTTTGTCGATCTCGACGCGCAGGCGGGCCAGGCGCTCGCGGAAAGCCTCGCGCAGATGCCGGAGGTACGCCACGCGCCGCTGTTCCTTCCGTGCGACCTGACCGACATCGACGCGCTGCGCCATGCGATCGACGCGATCCGCGCCCGGATCGGCGCGATCGCGGTGCTCGTGAACAACGCGGCGAACGACACGCGCCACGCGATCGCCGACGTGACACCGGCGTCGTTCGACGCAGGCATCGCCGTGAACCTGCGCCACCAGTTCTTCGCCGCGCAGGCGGTGATCGACGACATGAAGCAGCGCGGCGGCGGCGCGATCATCAATCTCGGCTCGATCAGCTGGATGCTGAAGAACGGCGGCTATCCCGTCTACGTGATGGCGAAGGCGGCCGTGCAGGGGCTCACGCGCGGGCTCGCGCGCGATCTCGGCCCGTTCGGGATCCGCGTGAATTCGCTGGTGCCCGGCTGGGTGATGACCGACAAGCAGCGCAAGTTATGGCTCGACGACGCGGGCCGGGCGGCGATCAAGGCGGGCCAGTGCATCGACGCCGAGCTGCTGCCGGACGATCTCGCGCGCATGGCGCTGTTTCTCGCGGCCGACGACAGCCGGATGATCACCGCGCAGGACGTGGTGGTCGACGGCGGCTGGGCCTGATTGTTGGTATGGGTGTTGGGGTTCGCGCGGCATCGCGCGACGACCGGTATCGTTTCATCGACGAAGCAAAGGAGTTCACCATGACCGCCACGTCCTCGCGCGCCTTGTCGTCCACGAGCCAGTCGCGCCGCGCGCGCCTGGCTGCCGCCGCGCAGCCGGTCAGCGCCGGCCCGCAGACCGCCGCGTTA
>NZ_VWWG01000265.1:0-5669 GCF_011753085.1 Burkholderia sp. Tr-862 | reverse complement strand
GGCGTCGCGATCGGGCACTGGCGCGAAGACGCGCTGCGCACGCTGGCGCCGGCTGCGTCGCCGGTCGCCGCACCGCGCGACGATCGCGCGCTGGCCGCACGCCATGCGCGTTTCGTCGATCTGTATGCGCGAACGGATGCGTGGTTCACGACCGGCGTTTAAACTCGGGCACTTGTCCTGTTGCGACGGCGGTGACGCATCGCGGCAAGCCGGCGACTGTTTCGCGCACGCGATGGGCGGCGGGATCGGCGATCATGCCGGGCACGGTTTCGCCGTGTCGCGCGGCACGGCCTGGCCTGACACGCACGCGCTGCCGCCCGGGAAGCTCGACGACGGCTTCGACTCGATGAAGACGGGCGAATCGATTCGCCCGATCGTGCTGTATTGAACGGAAGGGAACCCCATGCTCGAACTCGTTTCTTCGCATGCTTGCCACGGTGGCGAGCAACGCTTCTATCGCCACGATTCGAAGGCGATCGGCCTGCCGATGAAGTTCTCGGTGTACCTGCCGCCGCAGGCGGCGCACGGCCGCGTGCCGGCGCTGTTCTACCTCGCGGGGCTCACGTGCACCGAGGAGACGTTCGCGATCAAGGGCGGCGCGCAGCAGTACGCGGCGCAGCACGGCCTCGCGCTCGTGATGCCCGATACGAGCCCGCGCGGCGCGGACGTGCCGGGCGAGTCCGATGCGTGGGATTTCGGCGTCGGCGCGGGCTTCTATGTCGACGCGACGCAAGCGCCGTGGTCGACGCATTACCGGATGGAGTCGTACGTGACGGGCGAGCTGCGCGAACTCGTCGCGGCCGAGCTGCCGATCGACGGCGCGCGGCTCGGGATCTTCGGCCACTCGATGGGCGGGCACGGTGCGCTGACGCTCGCGCTGCGCCATCCCGACCTGTACCGCTCGGTGTCGGCGTTCGCGCCGATCGCCGCGCCGACGCGCTGCCCGTGGGGCGAGAAGGCATTCTCGGGCTACCTGGGCGCCGACCGCGACGCGTGGAAGCAGCACGACGCGAGCGAACTCGTCGCGCGCGCGGATGCACCGAAGTTCGCGGACGGCATCCTCGTCGACCAGGGCCTCGCCGACCAGTTTCTCGCGAACCAGCTGAACCCCGACGTGTTTGAAGCCGCGTGCGCGAAGGCCGGCCAGCCGCTGACGCTGCGCCGACACGCGGGCTACGACCACGGCTACTACTTCATCTCGACGTTCGTCGCTGATCACATCGCGCATCATGCGCGCGTGCTGGCACGGTGAACGGCGCACCAAGCCTGTAACCCGTGGCGCGGGTCGCACGTCGCGCTCGCATCAAGCATGAAAAAACGCCGGCTGCCTTTCGGGCATGCCGGCGTTTTTCATTGGTGCCGCTCGACGATCAATGGCGCCGCAACAGGCTCGCGCCGTACACGAGCGCGGACAGCGCGGTGATCCAGAAGCTCGTCGGCCAGTCGGTGTGATACGCGAGTGTGATCCCGAGCCACGCTTCGAACAGCGCGAACAACGCCGCGAGGAGCACGCCGGTCGACAGCCGCGTCGACACGTTCTGGGCGGCCGCGGCCGGCCCGACCAGCAGCGTGAACACCAGCAGCACGCCGACGATCTGCGTCGCCGCGGCCACCGCGAGCGCGCATACCGCGAGGAACAGTATCGACACCGTGCGCAGCGACACGCCCTTGGCTTCGGCCAGTTCGGGCTGCAGCGACGCAAACAGCAGCGGCCGCGCGATCAGTGCGAGCGCGACCAGGCTCACCGCGCCGATGCCGGCCAGCACCGCGAGCGTGTCGCGGCTGACCGCGAGCACGTTGCCGAACAGCAGCGCGGTGACCTGCGTCGCGAACGACGTGTAGAAGTGCAGGAACAGCAGCCCGAAGCCGAGCGCCCCCGACAGGACCACGCCGATCGCGACGTCGCGGCCCGCGAGCCGTTCGCCGAGCGCGCCCATCCCGATTCCGGCCGCGAGCGTGAAGCCGACCATCCCCCAGATCGGCGAGATGCCGAGCAGCACCGCGCCGGTCGCGCCGGTGAAGCCGACGTGCGACAGCGCGTGGCCGGCGAAGGTTTGTCCGCGCAGCACCAGGAAGTAGCCGACGATGCCCGCGAGCACCGCGACGATCCCCGACGCGGCGAACGCGTTGATCATGAAGTCGTATTCAAACATCGTGCGAATGCCCGGGATGAGCGTGTCCGTGGTGGTGATGGCCGTGGCCGCCGCCACCGCCGTGCGAGTGGCCGTCGTCGTCCTCGTGTTCGTGATCGTGCTTCTCGACTTCGACGTCGCCCGACATCACGAAGATCTTGCCGTTCACGCGCATCACGTCGATCGGCGAGCCGTAGAGTCGCGACAGCACCGGCTTGGTGATCACCTCGTCGACGGTGCCGAGCGCGGCGACGCCGTTGCCGAGATACAGCACGCGGTCGAGCGCGTTCAACAGCGGATTCAGTTCGTGCGCGGAAAACAGCACGGTGATGCCGAGCTCGCGCTGCACGTTGCGCACGAGCTCGACGACGCCGCGCTGGTGGTTCGGGTCGAGGCTGATCAGCGGCTCGTCGAGCAGCAGCAGCTTCGGGTTGCCGAGCAGGCACTGCGCGAGCAGCAGCCGCTGGCGCTCGCCGCCCGACAGTTCCGACAGCGGCCGGCGCGCGAGCGCCGCGCCGCCGACGAGCTCGAGCACGCGCTCGACGTCGCGCCGCGTCGCCGCGTTCGTGTGGGGCAGCCCCCAGCGATGGCCGTCGGCGGCCATCGCGACGAAGTCGTAGCCGCGCATCCGGCGATTCGCGAGGCCGCTGCGGATCTGCGGCATATAGCCGATCGACGCGTTGCCGCGCACGACCGGCACGCCGCCGACCGACAGCGTGCCGCTCGAGACGGGCACGAGGCCGAGCACCGCGCGCATCAGCGTCGTCTTGCCCGCGCCGTTCGGCCCGAGCACGCCGACGAATTCGCCGGGTTCGATCGAGAAGCTGACGTCGCGCAGGATCGTGCGGCCGCCCAGTTCGAGCGTGACGCGATCGAGTGCGAGTGCGTGGGGAGTGGCGGTCATTTCGTTGCGTCGATCATTTCTTGCTGGCGGAAAGCGCGGCCGCGAGCGCGTCGAGCTGGCCGGCCATCCATTGCTGGAAAGTCTTGCCGGCCGGCTGCGTCTCGGTGACGCTCACGCTCGGCACGCCGCCGTCGCGCGCGATCTTCAGCAGGCGCTTGGTCATCGGCGCTTCGGCCTGGCTGTTGTAGATCAGCACGCGCACCTGCTTCTTGCGCAGGTCGTTCTCGAACGCGGCGACGTCCTGCGCGCTGGCTTCGGTGTCGTTCATCGTCGCGAGCTGGAAGCGCTGGTTGCGCATGTCGAGGCCGATCGCGTCGGACATGTAGCCGAACACGGGCTCCGTGGCCGTCACCGGCACGCCCTTGTACTGCGCGCGCAGCGCGGCGACCTTGTCGTCGACGGGTTTCAGCGACGCGACGAACTTCTGCAGGTTCGCATCGTAGTCGGCCTTGTTCGCCGGATCGGCACGGCCGAGCTCGGCCGCGATCGCGCGCGCGGCGGCCGGCATGGTCGCCGGGTCATACCAGACGTGCGGATTGTCGCCGGCCTTCTTGCCGACGAGATCCGCGACGACGATCGTCGCGCGCTTCGCCTGCTTCGACGCGCCGAGCAGCTTGCCCATCCATGGATCGTAGTTCGCGCCGTTGTAGATCACGACCTGCGCATGCTGCAGCGCGCGCGCGGTCTTCGGGCTCGCTTCGAACAGGTGCGGATCCTGGTCGGGATTGCTGAGGATGCTGGTCACCGCGACATGGCGGCCGCCGATCTGCGATGCGACGTCGCCATAGAAATTCTCGGCGGCGACGACATTGACGGTCGCGGCCTGCGCGAAGGCGGGCGCCGCGATCGACAGCGCGGCAGCCGAGGCGGCCAGCAGGCGAACAAGCGGCAGGGCGCGTCGTGGCGCGCGCTTCAGGGCAATGGACATGGAACTCCTCGTTGGAAGGGGGCGGCGCCGAGCGCCGCGCGGGGCGGCGTCAGCGATGCGCGGGCTTGCCCTTGCAGTGCCCGCACAGGCCGTTCAGCTCGACGACCTGATGGTGGACTTCGAACCCGTGCGCGGGCGCGCTCGCGGACAGCTGCTTCGCGAGGTCGCTGCCCGGGATCTCGACGGTCTCGCCGCACGAATCGCAGATCAGGAACTGGCCTTCATGCGGCACGCCGATCTCGCAGCACGCGAAGAACGCGTTCTTCGATTCGATCCGGTGGATGAAGCCGTGCTCGACAAGGAAATCCAGCGCGCGATAGACGGTCGTGGGCGGCACGCGGCCGCGCTGCGGCTCGAGCTCGGCGAGCAGGTCGTACGCGCCGATCGGGCGCTGCGCGGCCAGCACGCGTTCGTAGACCTGGCGGCGCAGCGGCGTCCACGCGAGCCCGTGCTCGGCGGCGAATGCGTCGGCCCGGGACAGCCGGGCGTCGATGGGCGATGAGGTGGCCATGGCGTGAAGCAGGCATGAGAAACGAAGTATGGCGATGATATAACGTATCTCCTCGCCGTGCAGCGCGAATTCCGTCCCGCGCGCACGCTCCGTCCCCTTCAGCGCCGGTTCAGCCGCGCCGCACCCGGTGCGCCGCGCCTTGCCGGACGCGGGTCACGAGCCGGCGCCGCGCTGCGCCTTGCCGCAGCGCATCATCGAAAGCCGCGGCGTTGCCTTGACAGCGCGAATCGCGTATCCGATCATTCGATCACTAACAGAGCAATTGATCGGTCAGCGAGCGTTCGCTCACCTCGCGACCTTCGAGCAGCAGAACGAACCGGAGACAACCAGTGAGACTGGAACAGAAGGTCGCGATCCTGACGGGCGCGGCAAGCGGCATCGGCGAAGCGGTCGCGCAACGCTATCTGGACGAAGGCGCGCGTTGCGTGCTGGTCGACGTGAAGCCGGCGGGCGGTTCGCTCGCACGGCTGATCGAGGCCAGTCCCGGCCGCGCGGTGGCCGTCACCGCGGACGTCACGCGCCGCGACGACATCGAGCGGATCGTCGCCACCGCGGTCGAGCGCTTCGGCGGCGTCGACATCCTGTTCAACAACGCGGCGCTGTTCGACATGCGCCCGCTCCTCGACGAATCCTGGGACGTGTTCGACCGGCTGTTCTCGGTCAACGTGAAAGGGCTGTTCTTCCTCATGCAGGCCGTGGCGCAGCGGATGGTCGAGCAGGGCCGCGGCGGCAAGATCGTCAACATGTCGTCGCAGGCGGGGCGTCGCGGCGAGGCGCTCGTTTCGCACTACTGCGCGACCAAGGCCGCGGTGATCAGCTATACGCAGTCGGCCGCGCTCGCGCTTGCGCCGCACCGGATCAACGTGAACGGCATCGCGCCGGGCGTGGTCGACACGCCGATGTGGGAGCAGGTCGATGCGCTGTTCGCGCGCTACGAGCATCGTCCGCCCGGCGAGAAGAAGCGGCTCGTCGGCGAGGCCGTGCCGCTCGGCCGGATGGGCGTGCCGGGCGACCTGACGGGCGCCGCGCTGTTCCTCGCGTCGGCCGACGCCGACTACATCACCGCCCAGACGCTGAACGTCGATGGCGGCAACTGGATGAGCTGACTTGACGACGCTCGCACGCGTAACCGAGGCGGCGCCGCGCGCGGCCGCCGCCGCACGAGGGCCCGCATGATGGCCGAGATCGTGGTCA
>NZ_VWWG01000264.1:0-5549 GCF_011753085.1 Burkholderia sp. Tr-862 | reverse complement strand
GCCGCAGCGTGCGCACGATGTCGGCGAACAGCGCGTCGCCGCCGTGCGGCACGAGCGACGCGAGCGCCTGCCACGGCGACATCGGCACGCTGCCGATCGACAGCGACGCGACGAACAGCAGCGCGACCACGGCCGCGAGTGCGGCCCAGATCGACGCGGCACGCGCGGCGCTCATGTGGTGCACGACATCGTGCACGACGCACGACGCCTTCGCTTATCGCCGTTGCCGGCCGTGCGCGGCACGGGCATCGCGCCGCGGCGTGTTGTAGGCATACGCAAGCTCGCCATCCTTGTTGAGCAGGTTGTTGATGTGTGCACGGACGACCGCCGACCGGGCGATGTCATCGCGCGCGGCAGGATTGACGATCCCGTGGTCGCGGCGCGCCGCGTGCCGCCCGAATCATTGTGCGCACGGCTCAGGCGCCACGCGCAGCCGAACGCGCGATTCACCGCCATCGACGCACGATACCGCGTGCGGCGATCGGCCCCCCGATTCCGCGTTTCGCCACTCGCGTCGCGCGATGTGGCGTCTGGCCGCACGTCGGTCGAGCCGACGCCATACGGCCGCGCACACGGCCGCGATCCGTCGAGCCGCACGTTCGCGCGGCCGACGTTCTGCGCAATATAGTGGAAGCCGCCCCATCGGGTCGACCGGTGTCGCGCCGGCGTCACCGTCAAGCACGATCGGCTCGGCAACGGCGACTTCCGGCGGCAAGGGTGCGTCGGCGCGCCGCGCGACGGATCGCGGCGCCGCTTGAGGTGCGACGTCGCCCTCCCGACGGATCCGTGTATGCCGCAGCCTGCGCGACGATGGCAAGCGGCACGTCGCGGCACGAACCGGGCGCCGGACGAACGATTGGGGTCAGCATCGAAGACAAGTCCCGTGGAGCACTGCGCGCCCCGCTTCCCCGCAGGCCGCGCGTCATGAAGCCGTGCAGGCTCCTCGTCTCGGCCGGTATCCGGGCTGGCGGCGTACCGGCTCGCCTTCCCGCGCGTTTCACGCGCAGTGGCCCGCGCCCGCGTGCGACCTGCACACGAAACGCGCCCGAGCCGGCCTGCGTCATGCGACGCGGCCGCTTACCGTTGCGGGGGCAGCGCAGGTTGGCGATCTCCGTGCGGAGCACGCGCCCTGCTTCCCGTTTAACCGCGCGACGCACGCGCGAGCACCGAGGCGGCGCCAGTTTAGGAGCGGGCCGCACGAGCGTCAAGAAAGCGCCCAAACGCATGCCGGGAGCGCGTCGGACGCGCATATTCGCGGCAAGAAGCGGGGGTGTTACGACTGGAAACGTTACAGATGTCGGAATGCGCGTTATTCCGCGCTAAAATGCTGGGTCTTTAGAGGACGCAGCAGATGCTCAACGAACTCGAAACTTTATCTCAAAATATTGGCCGTCTGATCTCGCTGAACAAGCGCTATCACTCGGAACGGCTCGCGCTCGAGGAGCAGGTCGCGCAAATGCGCGCGGAAGCGGACACCGTCCGCGCGGAACTCGCGCAACTGCGCGACGAACGCAATGCACTCGCGGCCGAGCGCGACACGCTGTCGGCAAAGATCGACGACGCTCAGGTCAAACTGAACGCGATTCTCGAAAAGCTGCCGCGCACGAAGAGCGCCGAGCAAGCCGACAACCAGCTCGATCTGCTGGATGCGCAGGCGCGCCCGGATAGCGACGACGCGGCCAGCCACGGAGAACATGCATGAGCACCAAGCAGATCGAAGTCTCGATTCTCGGTCAGCCCTATCGGCTCGCCTGCTCGGCCGAGACCGAAGCGGCGCTGCTCGAGGCCGTCGCGCGCGTCGATGCCGAAATGTCGAAAATCCGCTCGAACAGCTCGGTGCGCGGCACCGATCGCATCGCGGTGATGGCGGCCCTGTCGCTCGCATCCGAATTGCTGCGACTGCAAACGAGCGTGCGGCACGGTGAAGCATTTCCGGCGGAAGAAATCCGTCGTACAATGCACCAGATGAACGAACAGCTCGGCGCGGTGCTCGCACAGCACGAGACGCAGTAACGTTTGATCGATGCGTCGATTCCCCTTGATCTCGGCGATCAACGGTGGTCAAATTGGCGCAACGAAACACAGTTCAGTCAGCTTCCCTGCCTGGTTCGCCAAGGTCATATATTCCTTGAACCAATGCCATGTGCACGGTTGCGGAAATTTGTAGCACGGGCGCGCGCGTCACTCTGTCTGATGTACCCGAAGTGCTGCTAACTGCGACCAATTCTGAACCTCAGGTTCAGGATGCCGGCCTAGCGGCCAAGGTGGGGACCTATTCAACGGCATCGGGAACTCCCGATGCCGTTTCCTTTTCAGGGTCTGCCTGCATGCCGAACGCGTATGCAGGCAGGCCGTCACGCCCTTTCTGCATCGATCACGATCCATGCAATACTGGCTGATGAAGTCCGAACCGGACGAAGCAAGCATCGACGATCTCGCCCACGCGCCGCAGCACTCGCTGCCCTGGACCGGCGTGCGCAACTATCAGGCGCGCAATTTCATGCGCGACACGATGAAGATCGGCGACGGTGTGCTGTTCTATCACTCGAGCTGCCCCGAGCCGGGCATCGCGGGCCTTGCCGAAGTCTCGTCGACGCCCTACCCCGATCCCACTCAGTTCGATCCGAAAAGCCCGTATTACGATCCGAAGTCGACGCAGGAAGCACCGCGCTGGCTCCTCGTCGACGTGCGCTTCGTGAAAAAGTCGCCGCTCGTGCCGCTCGCCGCGCTGCGCGAACACGACGAACTCGCCGACATGCGTGTACTCGCACGCGGCAACCGGCTGTCGATCACGCCGGTCACGCGCGCCGAATGGCGCTTCATCACCGAAAAGCTGATGAAGTAGGCGCGCGCAGCAGGCACGCGCAGCACGCGCAAGCCAAAGGTCAAATCCCGTCAACACGCGCCACCGCCACGGAACTCGCGGCGCGTTCGCGCAGCCTAAGCAACCGCTGTCGCCCGCTCGGGCCGACGGCCGTTTTTTCGTCGCGCGGCACGCCCGCGTCGCGCACGCGTAATCCGCGTGCGCGCCCTCGCACAAGGAGTCCAACAATGACCAAGAAAACCGCACTCGCGCTGTCGCTCGCCCTCGCCGCCGCCGTGCCCGTCGCGCTGACGCTCGCGTCGCCGGCCGCGCATGCGCAGACCGCGAACCCGCACTTCCCGGAGCCGGCGGGCGTGCTGTCGCTGTCGTCGCAGGCCAGCGCCGACGTGCCGCAGGACATCATCCACATCACGCTGTTCTACGAACAGCAGGCGAAGGACCCGGGCAGCCTCACGTCCGCGCTGAACCAGCGCGCCGATGCCGCACTCGCGCAGGCGAAGGGCGTGTCGGGCGTCACCGCGCACACCGGTGCGTTCTCCGTGTATCCGAGCACCGATCGCGACGGCAAGATCTCCGCATGGCGCGGCCGTACCGAAGTCGTGCTCGAATCGCGCGATTTCGCGGCGGCGTCGAAGCTCGCGGGCCAGCTGTCGAACCAGATGCAGATCGCGAACGTCGAGTTCTCACTGTCGCCCGAAGCGCAGCGCGCGGCCGAGCAGAAGCTCACGACCGAAGCGATCAAGTCGTTCCGCGCGCGCGCGGACGAAGCCGCGAAGGCCTTCGGCTACGGCAGCTACTCGATCCGTGACGTGAACGTCGGCGGCGGGCGCAACGTGCAGCCGTATCCGCGCATGATGGCGATGGCCGCGGCGCCGATGGACAGCGCGAAGATGAGCGCACCGATCGCGGTCGAAGGCGGCAAGGCGACCGTGTCGGTCACGGTCAACGGCTCGGTGCAGATGAAGTAACGCACATCGCGCCGCACTCGGCGGATGCGAAAACGCCGGCCCTCGGGCCGGCGTTTTTCGTTTGCGCTCCTGCGATCGATGCGATGCCGATCATGTGCATCGGCATCGCATCACGCATCATACGTCGCACTGCTCGCGCGCGACGCAACCACCTCGCGCACGACGCAACCCCATCACGCAGCCGCATTCACCGGGCGGCGGCGGTAGCCCCACACCAACAGCGCGATGCCTGCGAGGATCATCGGCAGCGACAGCCACTGCCCCATCGACAGGCCGAGCGCGAGCAGGCCGAGGAAGTCGTCCGGTTCGCGCGCGAATTCGACCGTGAAGCGCGCGAGCCCGTAGCCGATCAGGAACAGCGCGGACACCGCACCCAACGGCCGCGGCTTGCGCGAGAAGAAGAACAGCACGAAGAACAGCGCAACGCCTTCGAGCGCGATTTCGTAGAGCTGCGAAGGATGGCGCGGCAGCATCTGGTACTGCATGAACACGTCGGCGAGATGCCACTTCTCGACGAGCGCCGGATGCTTCGACAGCCATGCCGCGTCGTCGCGCATCGCGCCCGGGAACAGCATTGCCCACGGCGAATTCGGATCGGTCACGCGGCCCCACAGCTCGCCGTTGATGAAGTTGCCGAGCCGCCCGGCCGCGAGTCCCGCCGGCACCATCGGCGCGACGAAATCGGTGACCTGCAGCCAGTGGCGCTTGCGCTGCCACGCGAACAGCACCATCGCGAGCGTCACGCCGAGGAAGCCGCCGTGGAACGACATCCCGCCCTCCCACACCTTGAACACGTCGAGCGGATGCGAGAAGTAGAAGTCGGCCTTGTAGAACAGCACGTAGCCGAGCCGGCCGCCGAGCACGGTGCCGAGCACGCCGTAGAACATCATGTCGTCGATGTCCTTCGCGGTCCAGCCCTGCGCCGCGACATGCGGCAGCTTCAGGCGGATCCGGCCGACGACGATCGCCGCGATGAAGGCGACGAGATACATGAGGCCGTACCAGCGCACGGCCAGCGGCCCGAGATGGATCGCTACGGGGTCGAAATTCGGGTGAATGATCATGGATTAGCGATGAAGTTTTCGAATGCGGTACGGCGCTCGCACCGGCGCCGCTCCGCGCATTGGACGGCGCCGGCGCGCCATCGTTCGCATCACGTGGCGAGACCGTGCGCGCGCACGACGTCGATGAAGCCGGCGAGCACGGGACTGACATCGCCCGTGCGCCACACGAGGCCCGTCTCGACGACCGGCGCGTCGCCGGCGAGCGGCCGGTAGACCACGCCGGTGCGCCGCAGGTTACGCAGCGATTGCGGCACCAGTGCGACGCCCATGCCGGCCGACACGAGGCTGACGATCGTCTGCATCTGGATCGCCTCCTGGCCGATGTGCGGGGTTTCCCCCGCCGCGCCGTAGCAGCCCGTAATGATGTCATAAAAGCCGGGCGCCAAACGACGCGGGAAGATCACCAGCGGCAGCGCGGCCAGGTCGGCCAGATGCACGGGCTCGTCCTCGGGCACGTCGGGCGCCACGGCCGCCGGCATCGCGACCACCAGCGGCTCGCGCACGACCGGCAGGTACGACAGCCCGGCCGCGTGGCGCGGCGGCACCGGGGGAATCACGAGCCCCGCGTCGATGCGTCCCGCGACGAGTTCGTCGATCTGCACGTCGCTCGTCGCCTCCGCGAGTTGCAGCCGCACCTGCGGATAGCGCGCGCCGAACGCGCGCAGCAGCGACGGCAGCAGCCCGTAATCGGCA
>NZ_VWWG01000263.1:0-5707 GCF_011753085.1 Burkholderia sp. Tr-862 | reverse complement strand
CGCCGGCGCGTGCCGCCGCCGGGCGTCGCGAGCGCCGCGGCGACGCACGCGATCAACAGCAGCAGTTCAAGGCCGCGGGCGGCCAGCATCGACATCGTCATCGCGCGGTATCCAGTTTCGAGATCTTGTTGATCGTCAGCAGCCCGATCGTCAGCAGCACGGCGGCGATCGTCAGCATCACGTGTCCGGCGTGCGTGTCGAACAGCAGCATCACGTACGAGCGGTTCACGAGGAACAGCGCGCCGATCATCACGAACGGCACGGCCGAAATGATCTTCGTCGTGATCCGCCCTTCGGCGGTCAACGCGCGCGTCTTCAGGCGGATGTCGCGGCGCGTGCGGATGATGCTCGACAACTCGTCGAGCGTTTCGCCGAGGCTACCGCCGGTCTCGCGCTGCAGCAGCAGGTAAACGGTGAAGAACGAGAAGTCCGCGATCATCAGCCGATCCGACGCCTGCGTCAGCACGTCCTTCAGATCCGCGCCCACGCGCAGGCTGTCGCCCATCGTGCGGAAGGTCGAGCGCACCGGCTCCGCCGCGCTGTCGCCGACCGTGCTGATCGCCTGCGTGACCGGGATGCCCGCGCGCACCGCACGCACGATCAGGTCGATCGCGTCCGGGAACGCTTCGAGAAAGCGCAGCCGGAAGCGCTCGACCAGCGCGCGATAGCTGGCGCGCATCGCAAGCAGCGGCAACCCGACGTAGATCACCGGATGCAGGACGCTCGGCAGCGTGACGAGCTTCACCGCGACGATCGCCGCGATCGCGCCGACGATCGTGCTGGCGATGACGATCCGCATCCCGCGCTCGCCGCCGACCGCGCGCACGCGCGTCACGTAGCGCTGCAGCCAGGCACGCACGCGGCCCTGCCGGCGCGGCAGGTTGAACAGCGCGACGCCGGGCACGGCGGCCGCACCGGCCTTGCTGCCCGCCAGCGACGGCGCAAGGCGCCGCATCCGCTCGCGAATGCGCTGCTCCGGCGCCTGCCGCGCGCGATCGAGCAGCGCGGACAGCACGAGGCCGATCACGAGGATCACGACGAATGCGCCGAGCGCGACCAGGTCTGCGGGCCTCATTGCCGGAATACCTCGGAGAGCGTGTCCTCCACGCCGTAGTACGCGGCACGCGGGGCGAACGCGGGGCGCAGCGACGACGCCTCGAACACCCCCTTCACCACATCGCGCGTCGTGTCGCTTTCCTGCCGGAACGCGAACAGGTCCTGGGTGATCACGACCTCGCCTTCCATCCCGACGATCTCGGTGATCCGGGTCACGCGGCGCACGCCGTCGCGCATCCGCTCGACCTGCACGAACAGGTGCACGGCGCTCGCGATCTGGCGCCGGATCGACAGCAGCTGCAGGTTCGCGTTCGCCATCATGACCATGCTTTCGAGCCGGCTAATCGCGTCGCGCGGCGTGTTCGCATGGATCGTCGTCATCGAGCCGTCGTGGCCGGTATTCATTGCCTGCAGCACGTCGAATGCCTCGGCGCCGCGGATTTCGCCGAGGATGATGCGATCGGGCCGCATCCGCAGCGCGTTGCGCACGAGGTCGCGCTGCGAGATCCCGCCGAGCCCTTCGGTATTCTCCGGCCGCGTCTCGAGACTGACGACATGCGGCTGCAGCAGTTGCAGCTCGGCCGCATCCTCGATCGTCACGATCCGCTCGTGCTCCTCGATGTGTTGCGACAGCGCGTTCAGCAGCGTCGTCTTGCCCGAGCCGGTACCGCCCGAGATCACGATGTTCAGCCGGCATGCGCAGGCGATCTTCAGCACCTGCAGCATCCCGTGCGAGATATTGCCCTGGTGCGCCATGCGCGCGAGCGTGATGTCGCGCTTCGCGAACTTGCGGATCGAGATCGACGCGCCGCGCATCGCGATCGGCGGCAGGACCACGTTCACGCGGCTGCCGTCGGCAAGGCGCGCGTCGACCATCGGGCTGCTCTCGTCGACACGGCGCCCGACCGCCGCCGCGATCCGCTGCGCGACGCTCGTCACGTGCGCGTTGTCGCGAAACTTCAGCGACGTGAGTTCGAGCCGCCCCGCGCGCTCGACGTACACCTGGTCAGGGCCATTCACGAGGATGTCGGACACGGTGTCGTCGGCGAGCAGCGGCTCGATCGGCCCGACGCCGAACATGTCGTTCAGGATCGCGTCGACGATCAGCACCTGCTCGCCCGCCGTGATCTTCAGGCGCTCGCGCTCGACGGTGTGTGCGGCTACCTGCTCGATGCCGGCGCGCACTTCGTCGCGCGTCTTCATCAATGCCGCCGACATGTTCATCGACGAAAACACCGCGGTGCGAATTGCGTCGAACTTGCCGGAGCGGATCAGCGCCTCCTGCGTGTCGGCCGCCGCCGCACCGCGCACGGGGGCCGGCGCGTGGCTCGCGATCGGCCCCGGCGCGGGCGCGGGCGCGTCGTCGCGCGGCGCGGCCGGGGACACTGCCGGCGTGGGCGCCGGCGTCGACCGTTTGCGAGTACCGAACGTCACGATCCTTTCCTCCACTTGACGAAGCGCGCATACCACGGCTCGGCGACGGCCATCGATTCGCCGGTGATGCCGTTCGCGAGCCGCCGGATCTCGTCCAGGAAGCCATGCCGCTTCCCGCCTTCGATCGGCTCGCCGAGATTCTCGGCGACCGCGAGCGGCTGCGGCTCGTGCGGCAGCTCGCGCAGCTTCACGCCGCCGAAGGCGTCCTCGAAATCGGTCTGCGCGACGCGCCCCTTGACCGGCTCGAGCGGATTGTTCAGCACCATCGACAGCAGCCGCTCGCCGGGCAGCTCCTTCACGAAGCGCGCAAGCCGCGCGGCTTCGTACGCGGCGTGCACCGAGCGGTCGGCGACGATATAGACGAGATCGGACGCCGCCAGTGCATCCTCGAACAGTTTGCCGGCGCGGTTGCCCACGTCGAACAGCACGTAATGGAAGCGGTCCTTCAGCATGTCGACGAGCTGCGCGATCGCATCGTCGCGCAGCGGCGCGTCGTCGCCGTACGCCAGTTCGGCCGACAGCACATGCAGGCGGTCGCCCTTCGTGACGAACATGCGGTCGAACAACGCGTCGTCGGGGCGCTGCTCCATGTTCAGCAATTCGATCAGCCCGTTGTTGCTCGACAGCCCGAGCATCGAGTTCGCGCCGCCGCCATGAAGGTTCAGGTCGGCGTACGCGACACGGCGGCGCTTCTCGCCCGCCAGGCAGCGCGCGAGACTCACCGCGACCGTCGTCGCGCCCACGCCGCCGCGCGCGCCGACGAAGCTGACGATCTTGCCGGTACGCGCGTGCACGATCGATTCCGTCGCGGTCAGCGCGCGCCGCATCAACTCGACGGTCAGCGGCTTCACGATGTAGTCCTGCACGCCGATGCCGAGCAGGTTGCGGAACAGCCCGACGTCGTTCTGCGTGCCGATCGCGATGACCCGCACGGACGGATCGCACATCTCGGCGAGCCGCATCAGGTCGGACACCGGCAGCACCGAATCCGACACGTCGACGATCAGCTGGCGCGGCGAGCGCTCGTGCTGCTGCAGCAGGTGGATCGCGTCGTCGCAGTTGCCGTGCTGCACGTGGGCACGCGTGATCGACAGATCCTGCGTGACGCGGCGAATCACGTCTTCGCTACCGGCGTCCGACACGACCGCGATGAGATCCGCCGCCCCGGCGGAGGCGGCGCGCTTGGCGTTCTGGCGGTCGAGGACGTTCATGGGCGGCATCGCGATGGCATCCGGAGCGGGTCAATGGCCGGGCGAGCCGGTCGTCAGCGTCTTGCCGGGTAACGGCTGCTTCACGCGATCCTCGACGTAGCGGCGCACCGCGTCGGCCGCGACTTGCGCGTCCGCGCCGCCGTACGGCACGGGCGCGACGAGATCTTCCGGCCGCGCGAGCATCGTCGCGAGATTCGTATAGGTCGCGCAGCCGAACGGCACGCCGGGCCGCCCGAACCCCGCGTCGACGAGATGCGACGGCTGCATCAGCGCCGCGCAGTCGGGCGGCACCGCGCGCACGCCGTCGAAGCCGATCGCGCGTGCATCCGGCAGGTTGATCGGCGGCGGCGCCGACAGGCAGCCTGCAAGCGCCGACGCCAGCAGAGCGAAGATGATGGTTCGAACCCGCATGCGCGCTCCTCCGGTCAATACACGAAGCCCGCGGCGCCGACGAGGCGCGGCGTTTCGCCCGACAACAGGTCGAGCCCGAGGTTGCGCTGCACCGCGAACTCGAGATCGCTGCTCGGCCGGGCGACGGTGTCGAGCGCCTGTTCGAGCTGGCCGGGGCCGGTCGGCTGCACGATATACGGCGTCACGATCACGACGACCTCGGTCTTGTTGTCCTGGAAGTTCTTCGATGAAAACAGCCGGCCGATGATCGGCAGCCGGCCGAGCCCCGGAATCTGCGACACGGTATCGGCCGTCTGGCTCTGCAGCAGCCCGCCGATCGCGAAGCTCTGCCCGCTCGACAGCTCGACCGTCGTCTCGACGCGCCGCACGCTGAGCCCCGGCACCGTCACGCCGCCCGTCTTCACGCTGTTGTTCGCGTCGACCTCGCTCACTTCCGGGCGCACCTTCAGGCTGATCCGGTTGTCGGCGAGCACGGTCGGCGTGAAATCGAGCGACACGCCGAACGGCTTGAACTCGACCGTGATCGCGCCGGTCGTGTTGCCGGCCTGCGCGACCGGAATCGGAATCTCGCCCCCCGCGAGGAAGCTCGCGGTCTGGCCGGACATCGCGGTGAGGTTCGGCTCCGCGAGCATTGTGATCAGGCCTTCCTGGTCGAGTGCGTCGAGCACGACGTCGATCGACCAGCGCCCCGCGTGGAAACCGCCGAGCACCGAGTACGCGCCGGTCGGCGACAGGTTGAACACCCTGGTCGTCGGATCCACCAACGTGCGCCCGTTGAACAGCCCGCCGATGAAATTGCCGGCCGCGCCGAGCGAGCTCCAGTTGATGCCGAGCTGCTGCGTGACGTTGCGGCTCACCTCGGTCACGCGCACGCGCAGGTTCACCTGGATCGGGCGCGACAGGGTGAGCCGGTTGACGATCTTTTCCTTGTCGTTCAGGTAGGGCGTGAGCGACTGCATCACGGCGTCCGCGTCGGCCGCGCTCGGCACCTTGCCCGACACCATCAGCGAGCCCGGCGCGCCGGACACCGACAGCTTCAATTGCGGAAAGCGGCTGTCGAGCACCGCCTGCAGCGATACGGTGTCGACCTGCACGATCACCGTCCGGCGCAGGATCGGCCGATGGTTCGCGCCGAGCGCGATCAGCGTGGTGGTACCGGCCTTCTTGCCGAACACGAACACGGTGCGTGGCGACGGCACCTGGATGTCAGCGATGCTCGGATCCGCGACGAACATCGCGGTCGCGGGTTCGGACAGCGACAGCATCTCGCCCTTGCCGGTCGCGATCGACAACGCCGCGCCGGCGTCCGCCGCGTGCGCGCGCTGCGCGAGCGCGACGCCCGGCGCGACGATGCAGGCCAGACACCAGAAAGCGATCCAACGAACCATGCACACCATGCGTTTTCCCGTCAGTTTCTTCACTGCGTCACTGCAACATCGTGGCGCGCGGCGCTTGCGCCGTCCGATCTGAACACGAACACGGTGCGTGGCGACGGCACCTGGATGTCAGCGATGCTCGGATCCGCGACGAACATCGCGGTCGCGGGTTCGGACAGCGACAGCATCTCGCCCTTGCCGGTCGCGATCGACAACGCC
>NZ_VWWG01000262.1:0-5565 GCF_011753085.1 Burkholderia sp. Tr-862 | reverse complement strand
GGCGGCGGCCGCTGCTGCGCGGCGCGCTTGCGATCGTCTGGATCTGGACGGCCATCGTGAGCGCTTTCGTCCACCCGCAGAGCGACAGCCTTGCGATGCTCGCCCGCGCACACCTCACCGGGCTGCCCGCGCTGATCGCCCTCTACGCCGCCTGCGCGCTGGACTTCGCGTTAGGGGTGGCGACCGTTGCCGCGCCGTCACGCCGTCTGTGGGCCGCGCAAGGCGGGCTGATCGTCGTGTATTCGGCCGTCATCGCGGTCACGATGCCCGGCCTGCTGGCCGAACCGTTCGGCCCCGTGCTCAAGAACGTGCCGATTCTCGCGATCCTGTTGATCCTGTTTTCCGAAGAAGAACAACCATGAATACCTATCTCGTCGTCAAGGCGCTTCACATCCTGTCCTCGGTGCTGATGGTCGGCACGGGCTTCGGCACCGCGTTTTACCTGTTCTTCGCGAACCGCACGCGGTCGGTGCCCGCGATCGCGGCCGTGTCGCGGCTCGTGGTGCGCGCGGACTGGTGGTTCACGACACCGGCCGTGATCTTCCAGCCGGCGTCCGGGCTGTGGCTCGCGCATACGGCCGGCTGGCCGTGGCATACGCCGTGGCTCGTCGCGTCGATCGTGCTGTACGCGATCGCGGGCGCGTGCTGGCTGCCGGTCGTGTGGTTGCAGATCGAGCTGGCCGCGTTGGCGAACCTCGCGCATGCGAACGGCGAGGCCACGCTGCCGGCGCGCTACTGGCGCTATGCGAAGCGCTGGGAACTGCTCGGCTACCCGGCGTTCTTCGCGATGCTGACGGTCTATTTCCTGATGGTGCTCAAGCCGATGTAAGGGCGCCGGGCCGCAAACGCCGATTTCGCGTGCGGGCCCTGTCGATTTCCACGCGCTCGTGTATAAATTCGACGGGAGTGCGTTCCAGCCGTTTCGGGCATCCCGAACGCTCCGCATCCGACCTCACAAGGAGACAGCATGCTGCGCATCCTCGGCAAGATCCCATCCATCAACGTCCGCAAGGTGCTGTGGCTGTGCACCGAGCTGAACCTGCCGTTCGAACAGGAAGACTGGGGCGCGGGCTTTCGCACGACCAACGACCCGACCTATCTCGCGCTGAATCCGAACGGCCTCGTGCCCGTCATCAAGGACGACGGCTTCGTGCTGTGGGAGTCGAACACGATCATCCGCTATCTCGCGAACCGCTACGGCGGCGACGCGCTCTATCCGGCCGAGCCGCAGGCGCGCGCCCGGGTCGATCAGTGGATCGACTGGCAGGGCTCGGACCTGAACCGTTCGTGGGTCGGCGCGTTCCTCGGCCTCGTGCGCAAGTCGCCCGAGCACCAGGACCCAGCGGCGATCGCACAGTCGATCGCGGGCTGGACGAAGCATATGCAGGTGCTGAACGCGCAGCTCGAAGCGACCGGCGCGTTCGTGGCCGGCGACCACTTCACGCTCGCCGACATTCCGATCGGCCTGTCGGTGAACCGCTGGTTCGGCACGCCGTTCGAGCATCCGGACTTCCCGGCGGCGAAGCGCTACATCGAGCGTCTGGCGACGCGCGAGGGCTTCAAGCAGTACGCGGGCAGCGCGAACCCGTAACGCATCGCAAGTCGCGCGCGGGGCGGGCGTGGTGGTGTGACCGCCGCCGCCGCGCCGCGGCACGTCACGTCACGTGCCGGATGCCGGTACGGCGTCGAGCACGCGCGCGAGAAACGCCTCGTGGTTCCACGCGGATTCCGGCCGCGACAACCCGAGCCGCACGACCACCAGCTCGCGGCTCGGCACCACGCTCACGAACTGGCCTTCATGACCGACCGCATGAAACGCGTCGGCGGGCATCGCGCTCGCATGCGGATCGCGATCGTTGAACGGCTCCGGCACCTTGACCCACAGATGCGCGCCGAATTCCTGGTGCGTCGATTGCGGCGTCGTACGCGTCAGGTAGCGCACCCAGCCTTCCGGCAGCAGCCGCTGCCCGTTCCACACCCCGTCCTGCAGCAGAAGCTGCCCGAAGCGCGCCCAGTCGTGCGCACTCGCATACAGGTAAGACGGGCTGCCGAGCGTGCCGGCCGCATCGGGCTCGAACACGGCGCTGCGCATCCCGAGCGGCTCGAACAGCGCACGGCGCGGAAACGCGAGGTAGTCGGCCTCGGTGCCGCCCAGCGCTTCGCGCATCACGCGCGCGACGATCGCGCTCGTACCGCTCGAGTAGTACCACTGCGTGCCGGGCTGCGCGGCGAGCGGCTTGGCCGACGCGAAGCGCGCGGTGTCGGGCTGCGTGAACAGCATCACGGCGACGTCGGACAGCGGGTCGTCGTAGTCTTCGTTGAATTGCAGGCCGCTCGTCATCCGCAGCAGCTCGTCGAGCGTGATCGCCGCGCGTGAATCGCCGCTGGCGCGCCATTCGGGCAGCAGCGCCGACGCATCCGGCGACAGCTTGTGCTGCGCGACCAGCACGCCGGCCAGCGCGGCCGTCACGGTCTTCGTCATCGACCAGCCGGGCAGCGGCGTGTCGGCCGTGAAGCCGGGCGCATAGCGTTCGGCGATCACGTGGCCGCGCCACATCACGACGACCGCACGGGTGCGCCGCGGCCGCGCCGGATCGGGTTCGTCGAACGCGCGGTCGAGCGCGGTGTGCAGCTTGCGTGTGTCGATGCCGGCGGGCGGTGCGGGCGGCGCCGCATCGTTCGCGGGCGGTGGATCGGCGACGGGCGGCAGCGCGGCCGGCAGCATGCCGGGCGACGGCCCGAGCGCGAGCGTGCAGCCGAGCCCGGGCCGGAAATCCGCCTCGCGTCGCGCGAAACCGGCGAACGTCGCGATCGCGCGATGATGCTCGGGATCGAGTGACGGGCGCACCAGTTTCAGCAGCGGATGCACGCCGGCCATGATGTCGACGTCGATCACCGACGCGGCCGGACGGCCTGACACGAACACGCCGGAACACAGCGCCTTCGCGGCATAGCCCGTCGCGATCGGGGCGAGCCGCGACAGCATGTAGCCGGTGTAGCCGAGCGCGGCGACGAGTGCGACCGCGACGCCGCGCAGGATCAGCGATTTGAAGGGGATCGTCATGCGCGAGCGTCCTCGGTGGCGTGCCGGCCGGCAACGATCCGGCAGTGTCGCAGGTTCGGGCAAGCGGTGGCAATCGCGCGGGGTGACGACGCCGGGCGGCGTCGCTCAGGTGACATGCTGCCCGGCGTGTGCGAATCGCATGTGTCGCATGTGTCGATCGCGCGGGTTCGTGCCGGCAAGTTGAAATCCGACCGCCCGTCGGCCGATAATCGTCCGGCATCGTTCCCAGTCAAACCGCCCATCGGAAAATCGGAAAACGCCATGTCCTACGACAACAACAACCCGTTCGCCAGGATCCTGCGCGGCGAACTGCCGTGCGTGAAGGTCGCCGAAGACGACGCAACCCTCGCGATCATGGATCTCATGCCGCAGGCCGACGGTCACGTGCTCGTGATCCCGAAGGAGCCGGCCGCGCAGATCTTCGAGCTGTCCGGCGATGCGGCCGCGGCCGGCATCCGCATGACGCAGCGCGTCGCGGCGGCCGTGCGCGCGGCGCTTGGGCCGGACGGCGTGTTCATCGGCCAGTTCAACGGCGCGGCGGCCGGCCAGACGGTCCCGCATGTGCATTTCCACGTGATCCCGCGCTGGGAAGGCGTCGAGTTGCGGCTGCACGCGCGCGACATCGCCGACGCGGCCGCGCTCGAATCGGTCGCGCAGCGCATCCGCGCACGTTTCGTGTAACGCGTGCCCGGCTCGTCATGCGGGGCGGCGCCAGCGCCGGTGTGCCGTCGCGCCGCACGCACCTGTTTCAGCGGTCACGCGACGTAACACGTGTAACCGCTCGCGAAACTCGTCCCGCCGGCCCCGGCGCTAGACTCCGCGCATTGCCGCATCGAGCGACAGGAAGGTCGGATCGTGCCGTCGTGCCGCCCGTCGCGAGATGCAATGTGTCCTCTTCGCCGGGAATCGAGCCATGTACAAAGTTCTCATCACGTTTGCGCTGATCGGCGGCCTGTCCGGCTGCTACGTCGCGCCGCCTTACGGCTACGCACCCGCGCCGGCCTATTACGGCTATGCGCCGGCGTATTACGCACCGCCGGTCAGCGTCGGGATCGGCGGCAACTTCCGCATTCGCTGACCAGGCGGCCGCCGCGGGGCTGCCCCGCACGTCGATCGGCCGCGTCGGTCGACGCCGCGCCGCCGCTTCTCGCAACAACGCTCCGCGCGCCGCATGACGGCGCGCGTGCGCATCGGCCGCCCGGGTTCCTATACTTCACAGGAAAACCAACTCCGGCGAGGCAGCCATGGCCGTCACGCGCAAGGTCGCAATCGTGTCGAGCGTCTCCACGCTCGTCTACCTCGGGCTCGCCGTGCTCGGCATCGGCGGGTTCGCCGCCTTCTGTTCGCATCCACAACTGATCGTCATCGCCGTCGCGACGCTCGCGCTGGCCGTCGCGGCGTTGTTGACCGAAGGCAACCTGAGCGCCGGCGAACGCGAGGACCGCGACAACCGCTGGGTGCTTCCGGCCTTCGCGGCCAGCGGGTTCCTGCTCGCCTATCTGCCCGCGCTGACCGACCGGCTCGACGTGTGGACCTTCGGCGGCGACACGGTGCGGTGGATCGGCGTCGTGCTGTATGTCGGCGGCGGGGTGCTGCGCATCTGGCCCGTGTTCGTGCTCGGCAAGCGCTTCAGCGGGCTCGTCGCGATCCAGCCGGGCCACACGCTGGTCACGGACGGCATCTATCGCAGGATCCGCAACCCGAGCTATCTCGGCCTGCTCGTCAATGCGCTCGGCTGGGCGTTCGCGTTCCGCTCAGGCGTCGGGCTGCTGCTCGTCGCGCTGACGCTGGTGCCGCTCGTCGCGCGCATCCGTTCCGAGGAAGCACTGCTGCGCGCGCAGTTCGGCGCCGAATACGACGCGTACTGCGCGCATACCTGGCGGTTGCTTCCGGGCGTGTATTGACCCTCGTTTGCCGTCGGATGGGCGGCGGAAAGCTGGCCGGCATCCTCCGGCGCTCGCCGATGTGTTGCCACCTGTGTCCGAACCCGCGACGCCGACGCTTCCCGTACCGTCCCCGCGACCGGTCGCCGCTTGCCGGAGCCTTTACTGGCGGGCCTTGCCGGCGATTTCGGCAAGCCTTTCCGAGTCCTGTTTCGGTAAACAACTTGTTACCAGAATGTCGACTGCAACGGGGCTCGACCGGTGCTATTCTTCGCCGCAAGCTCATTGAAATGAATTGGTCCGGGATTCGGCACAATGCCGGTCTCGACGTCGATCGATTCAGATCGTCGTATCGAGCGGACCTTCAATAACCAGATTGCGAACAAGGAAGAATACGGGAATGTGGAAGAAAATTGCCCCCACTCTCGTCGTCGCCGTGCTGACCGGCGCGACCGCATTGCCGGCAATGGCCGGTGACCTGAACAATGCGCTTGGCGGCGCGCTCGGCGGGGTTGCCGGCGCAGCGGTCGGCGGCGCGGTCGGTGGCAGCACCGGCTCCGTCATCGGTGGCGCGATCGGCGGCGGCGCAGGCGGCGCAGTGACGTCGAACCGTCGCGA
>NZ_VWWG01000024.1:0-62010 GCF_011753085.1 Burkholderia sp. Tr-862 | reverse complement strand
AGGCGCCGCGCGAGCGGCGGCAGCGCGTCGGCCGATGCGAGCAGCCGGCGCACGTCGGGCAGCAGTGCAGCGCCGACCGCCGTCAGCGCGACCGAGCGCTTGGTACGCACGAACAGCGCGACGCCGAGCGCCTCCTCGAGCGCCCGGATCGCCTGCGACAGCGGCGGCTGCGTCATCGACAGGCGCTCGGCCGCGCGGCCGAAATGGCGCTCGTCGGCAACGGTCACGAAATAGCGCCACTGGCGCAGGTCGGGCGTCGGCTCAGCCATGCTTCACTCATTCGCAAAACGACTTAATAAGCGACAAATAATATATTGGACATCCCAAACCGGAAACTCCATTCTTGATTGATCCGAACCGGCGCGCCGTTCGCGAGCGTCGCCAACACAACGATGGAGTCCCCCATGCCGTACAACCGTCGCTCGAAGCACATCACGCAAGGCGTGGCCCGTTCGCCGAACCGCTCGATGTATTACGCCCTCGGCTACCAGAAGGACGATTTCGACAAGCCGATGATCGGCATCGCGAACGGCCACTCGACGATCACGCCGTGCAACTCGGGCCTGCAGCGGCTGTCGGACGCGGCCGTCGCGGCGATCAAGGCGGCCGACGCGAACCCGCAGATCTTCGGCACGCCGACGATCTCGGACGGCATGTCGATGGGCACCGAGGGGATGAAGTACTCGCTGGTGTCGCGCGAAGTGATCGCCGACTGCATCGAGACCTGCGTACAGGGCCAGTGGATGGACGGCGTGGTGGTGGTCGGCGGCTGCGACAAGAACATGCCGGGCGGGATGATCGCGCTCGCGCGCCTGAACGTGCCGGGCATCTACGTGTACGGCGGCACGATCCGCCCCGGCCACTGGAAGGGCCGCGACCTGACGATCGTGTCGTCGTTCGAGGCGGTCGGCGAGTTCACCGCCGGCCGGATGTCGCAGGAGGATTTCGAAGGGGTCGAGAAGAACGCGTGCCCGACGTCGGGGTCGTGCGGCGGGATGTACACGGCGAACACCATGAGCTCGTCGTTCGAGGCGCTCGGCATGTCGCTGATGTACTCGTCGACGATGGCGAACCCCGACCAGGAGAAGGTCGATTCGGCCGCCGAATCGGCGCGCGTGCTGGTCGAGGCCGTGAAGCGCGACCTGAAGCCGCGCGACATCATCACGAAGGCATCGATCGAGAACGCGGTGTCGCTGATCATGGCCACCGGCGGCTCGACCAACGCGGTGCTGCACTATCTCGCGATCGCGCACGCGGCCGAGATCGACTGGACGATCGACGACTTCGAGCGCATCCGCAAGCGCGTGCCGGTGCTCTGCGACCTGAAGCCGTCGGGTCAGTACGTCGCGACCGATCTTCACCAGGCGGGCGGCATCCCGCAGGTGCTGCGCATCCTGCTCGATGCGGGGCTGTTGCACGGCGACTGCATGACGATCACCGGCCGCACGATCGCCGAGGAACTGAAGGACGTGCCGGGCGTGCCGCGCGCGGACCAGCAGGTGATCTTCCCGATCGATCGCGCGCTGTACAAGGAAGGCCATCTCGCGATCCTGAAGGGCAACCTCGCGGAAGACGGCGCGGTCGCGAAGATCACGGGCCTGAAGAACCCGGTGATCACGGGCCCGGCGCGCGTGTTCGACGACGAGCAAAGCGCGATGGACGCGATCCTCGGCGACCGAATCCGCGCGGGCGACGTGCTGGTGCTGCGCTATCTCGGCCCGCAGGGCGGCCCCGGCATGCCGGAAATGCTCGCGCCGACGTCGGCGATCATCGGCAAGGGGCTCGGCGAATCGGTCGGCTTCATCACGGACGGCCGCTTCTCGGGCGGCACCTGGGGGATGGTGGTCGGCCACGTCGCGCCCGAGGCGTTCGTCGGCGGCACGATCGCGCTGGTGCAGGAAGGCGATTCGATCACGATCGATGCGCACCGGCTGGTGCTGCAGCTGAACGTCGACGACGCGGAGCTCGCGCGCCGCCGCGCCGCGTGGAAGCAGCCGGCGCCGCGCTACACGCGCGGCGTGCTCGCCAAGTATGCCGCCCTCGCCCGGCCGGCGAATCAGGGCGCCGTCACCGGCTGATGCGGCGCGCGGGGCATGCGACCCCATTTCGGACGGCCGCTGGGGAAACGCGCAAAACGCGTTTCCCCTTTGCTTTTATAATGCGCGGACCGTGAAGCCGGCCGTCCCCGCCGGCGGAGAACCGCATGAAACAGACGATATTGCGCGCGCTGCTCGCGGCGCTGCTGACCGGCAGCGCGGCGGCCGCGCACGCCGACCTGGCCGGCGACGGGCTCACGCTCGCGCAGCGCAAGAACTGCGTGGCCTGCCATGCGGTCAGCAAGCCGCTGATGGGCCCGCCGTTCCACGACATCGCCGGGAAGTACGCGGCGCGCGCCGACGCGGTCGATTACCTCGCGCAATCGATCGTAAAGGGCAGTATCGGGGTGTGGGGCAGCGTGCCGATGCCCGCCAATACGCAGCTGACGAGCGCCGAAGCGCACACGCTCGCGCAGTGGGTGCTGTCGCTGCATTGAACCGGATGAACGGGCGCACGCGTGCCGGGCACCACCTCGCTCTCATTCACATAACCGGCTCGGCGATTATCATCGACGAGGAACGGAACCGCACTCGCGTTCCCGTGCACGAAACGCTCGTGCACTCAACCTGAACGACCGGTCCGGCGGCGGGCGATCTCTTCGTCGACCGCGTCGCGAACCCACTCCATCACTTCGGTTTCGAGCGCCAGCGCCACCTCGCGCGTGATCTGGCCGACCAGCCAGGCCGTATGGTCGTGCAGCGCGTCGCGGCAGCGGGCCTCGATGGCCTCGCGCCCTTCCCCGGTCAGATAATTCGTCAGCCGATTGCGCAGACGCTCGGCGATATGCTGCGCGTCCTCCGGCGTCAACGCGACGACCGCATGCGTGTCCGGCTGCGCCGCGCCGGCGAGATGATCGGTAGCCAGCCCGTCGGCAGCCGGCGCGACCCCGTGCGGCAGCATCGCTTCGTCGGCCTCCGCGGGCGCCGCGGCAAAGCCGGGCTGCTGCGCATCGTCGGCGGCCAGCGCGGAGCGCAGCGGCGCCTGCATCCCGGCCGATTCCTCGGCAACCACGCGCCCGGCGGCACCGGGTAGCGCCGGTGCGTCACTGTCGCCCGGCAGTTCGACGGTCGGGACGTGCGGCGTCGGCACCGGCTCGACCACCACGGATTCGGGGTCGGTTCCGGCGTGTTCCGGCACGGCGGTATCGTCGCGCGGCGGCGCATCGGCCGCGGAAGAACGCGCCGGCACCGGCTTGCCCGGCACCAGCACGTCGGTCAGCGTCGGGATCGAAGAGGATTCGGCTTGTGTCACGGGAAGGCTCCGTCGACGGTTGCGGCTAGCTGCCCTGCTTGTAGTTGTTCAGCGCGTATCCGCGATCGCGGTAGAAGCGATAGCGGTCGCGGCCCGCGGCCAGTTCGTCCGGCGCGTTGCCGACCACCTCGAGCAGGCGCTCGAAGCGGGCGAACTGCGCGGGCACAGCCGCGCCGAGGTTCAGCAGCACATGATAATGCGGCGCCTGGTCGAGATCGGCGGCCAGCACGATCGGCGTGCCGGCCGCGTGCGCGCTGTCGACGCCGCAATGCGGGATGAAATCGAGCGGCGAGAACGTCCAGAGCCGCTCGTCGAGCGCGCGCAGGCGCGCGGGTTCCGCGAGCACGACGACCGGCTGCCCGGCCTGATAGGCCTTGCGCAGCAGCCGGCATGCGTACGCGAGCGAATCGCCGACGTTCGAATGGAAATCGATTCGCGTCATTGCTCGCGCACCCGCATCGTCGTGAGACCTGCCATCACTGGCCGGCGCGGTCGATCAGGAACTGCGCGAGCAGCGGCACCGGACGGCCGGTCGCGCCCTTCGCCGCGCCGCCCTTCCAGGCGGTGCCGGCGATGTCCAGGTGCGCCCACGGATAGCTGTCGGTGAAGCGCGACAGGAAGCACGCCGCCGTCACGGCACCGGCCGGACGCCCGCCGATGTTCGCGATGTCCGCGAAGTTCGACTTCAGCTGATCCTGGTACTCGTCGTCGAGCGGCATGCGCCACGCCGGATCGTTCGCTTCGCGCGATGCGTCGAGCAGTTCGCCCGCCAGCGCGTCGTCCTTCGAGAACAGGCCGCTGTTGTGGGCGCCAAGCGCGATCACGCACGCGCCCGTCAGCGTCGCCACGTCGATCACCGCGGCCGGCTTGAAGCGCTCCGCATAGGTCAGCGCGTCGCACAGGATCAGACGGCCCTCGGCGTCGGTGTTCAGCACCTCGATCGTCAGCCCCTTCATGCTGGTGACGATGTCGCCCGGCTTCGTCGCGTTGCCGCCCGGCATGTTCTCGCAGGTCGGCACGATCGCGACGACGTTGATCTTCAGGCCCATTTCGGCGACCGCACGCATCGTGCCGAGCACCGAACCGGCGCCGCACATGTCGTACTTCATCTCGTCCATGCCCTCGCCCGGCTTCAGCGAAATGCCGCCCGTGTCGAACGTGATGCCCTTGCCGACCAGCACGACCGGCGCGGCCTTCGCGGCAGCGCCCTGGTAGTGCAGCACGATGAACTGCGGCGGCTCGACCGACGCGCGCGCGACCGACAGGAACGAGCCCATGTTGAGCGCCTGGATCTGCTTCAGGCCGAGCACCTCGGCCTTCAGACCCCAATCCTTCGCGATCTTCTTCGCGGTGTTGCCGAGATAGGTCGGCGTGCACACGTTGCCGGGCAGGTTGCCCAGGTCGCGCGTGAGATCCATCCCGTTCGCCAGCGCGACGGCCTGCTTGACCGCCAGCTTCGCCGCCTTTTCATCGACCGGATCGACGCTGAACACGACGCGCTTGAGCGTCTGCGATGCCGGTTCCGGCTTGCTCTTCATCTGCGTGAAGCGGTAGGTCTCGTTGCGCAGCGCGAGAATCGCCGCGCGCACGCCCCAGTCGGAGCTGCGCTCGTCGACCGGCAGCTGCGCGAGCGTGAACGTGACCTGGACGATCTTGGTCGCCAGCAGCGCGCGCCATGCGGCCGTCACCGCGTCGTTGTAGGCTTTCTGGTTGAAAGCATCCTGCTTGCCGAGGCCGACGAGCAGCACGCGCGATGCACCGATGCCCGATACTTCGTGCAGGAACAGCGTCTTGCCGCGCTTGCCGTCCATGTCGCCGGCCTTCACCACGCGCGAGATCAGCCCCTTGGTGGCCGTGTCGATGTCGAGCGCCGCGCCCGACAGGGTTTGCGCCTCGAAGATGCCGAGCACGATGCAATCGGACTTCCCCGTCAGGAACCCCTTGGCCTCGCCTTTGCTCCAATCACAGCCTTTTATGCTAAAGTCCATCGCGCTTGTCCTCGGATAAAATCTGGGCTAAGGATGAAAGCCGCAATTATCCGCTATTTTTCCCGTGGCGGCGCGAGCGCTCCACCACGCGTGCGCAGCCTCCCGCCCTCTTCTCATCAAGAATGATCTTCGAACGCTCCCTCCAGCGCGAGCTTGCGTATACGGCTGGCGCCGTGTTCATGGTGCTGCTCACGATCATGCTCACGACGATGATGATCCGCATCGTCGGCTATGCCGCGTCCGGTGAAATCGATCCGCGGGACGTGCTCGTGCTGATCGGCCTGACCGTGATCGGCTATCTCGCCGTAATGCTCGTCGTCACGCTGTTCGTGTCGATCCTGTTCGTGCTGACCCGGTGGTACCGGGACTCCGAAATGGTGGTCTGGCTCGCGTCCGGCGTCAGCCTCACGCGCCTGATCAAGCCGATCGGCGTGTTCGCCACGCCGATCATCCTGCTGATCGCGTTCTTCGCGTTCGTCGGCTGGCCGTGGTCGAACCAGCAGAGCAAGATGATCAAGGCGCGCTTCCAGCAGCGCGACGAGATCTCGCTGCTCGCGCCCGGCCAGTTCCGCGAATCGGCGTCGAACCACCGCGTGTTCTTCATCGAGAAGATGTCGCCGGACCAGAGCAAGGTGCAGAACGTGTTCGTCACGTCGACCGAGAACGGCAAGGTCAATATCGTCGTATCGCACACGGGCCACACGGAAACGAAGGACGGCGATCGTTTCGTCGTGCTGGAAGATGGCCGCCGCTACGACGGCACGCCCGGCCAGCCGAACTTCAAGATCATGGAGTTCCAGCGCTACGGCGTGAAGATCACGAGCACCCCGGTCACCAACGTGCCGACCACCAACAGCACGCCCACGCCGGACCTGCTGCGCAACCCGACGCGCGACAACCTCGCGGAATTCGCATGGCGTGCGGGCTTGCCGCTGATCGCGATCAACCTGATGGTACTCGGCATCCCGCTGTCGTACCAGAACCCGCGCCGCAGCCGCACGATCAACCTCGTGATGGCCGTGCTGATCTACCTCACGTACTCGAACCTGCTGAACGTCGTGCAGGCGCAGATCGAGCAGGGCAAGATGTCGTTCGGCGTCGGCCTGGTCGGCCTGCATGTGGTCGTCGCGGCGATCGTCGCGCTTATCTTCTGGTTGCGCGTGCGCAATCGTCCGCTGTTGACACGCGCGCTGTTCGGCCGCTCGGGAGCATGATCGATGCGGCTCTATGAAAAATACTTCGCGCGGCAGATCTACGTCACGTTCGTCTTCATCCTGTTCGCGTTCTCGGGCCTGTTCTTCTTCTTCGACCTGATCAGCGAACTGAACTCGGTCGGGCACGGCAACTACAAGTTCGGCTATGCGGTGCTGCGCGTCGCGCTGCAAACCCCGTCGCGCTTCTACGAGATCATCCCGGTCGCCGCATTGATCAGCGCGATCTACGTGTTCGCGCAAATGGCCGCGAACTCGGAATTCACGATCTTCCGCGTGTCGGGCCTCGCGACCAACCAGGCGCTGCGCTCGCTGCTGAAGATCGGCATTCCGCTCGTGATCATCACCTACATGATCGGCGAATTCGTCGGCCCGTACGCCGACCAGCTGTCCGAACGCGTGCGGTTGCAGGCGCTCGGCGCGTCGGTGTCGTCGAACTTCCAGTCGGGCGTGTGGGTGAAGGACACGCTCGCGGCCCGCGAGAACGGCGAACAGGTCACGCGCTTCGTCAACGTCGGCAACCTGTCGCCCGATTCGACGATCAGCAACGTGCGCATCTACGAGTTCGACTCCAAATTCCAGCTGCAGAACGTGCGGATCGCGCAGACGGGCCGCTACGAGCCGCCCGGCCACTGGCTGCTCACGGGCGTCACGGAAACCGAACTGACGCCGATCAAGCCGATCAGCGGCGCACCGGCCGACGCGCTGAACCCCGTGTACCGGTCGCAGCAGGTGACGCTGCCGGAATACCGGCTGCGCTCGGACCTGACGCCGCAGATCCTGTCGGTGCTGCTCGTGTCGCCGGAGCGGATGTCGATCATCAACCTGTTCCGCTACATCCAGCACTTGCGCGAGAATCAGCAGGACACGCAGCGCTACGACATCGCGCTGTGGCGCAAGCTGCTCTACCCGTTCGCGGTGTTCGTGATGCTCGTGCTGTCGCTGCCGTTCGCGTACCTGCATACGCGCGCCGGCGTGGTCGGCGTGAAGGTGTTCGGCGGCATCATGCTCGGCATGAGCTTCCAGCTGCTCAACACGCTGTTCTCGCACATCGGCACGCTGAACACGTGGCCCGCGCCGCTGACCGCGGCGACGCCGGGTCTCATCTATCTCGCGCTCGGCCTGTTCGCGCTCAAGTGGGTCGACCGGCACTGAGCGCCGTCACGACGGAGGCTTCGACATGAGTTCGCACGGCATCGTCCTGTTCGGCCACGGCGCACGCGATCCGCGCTGGGCCGAGCCGTTCGAGCGGCTGGCCGCGCGGCTGCGCGGCAGCGGCGCACCCGCGCCGCACGTGTCGCTCGCGTTCCTCGAACTGATGACGCCTTCGCTCGACACAGCCGTCGCCGCGCAGGTCGCGGCCGGCTGCACGCGCATCACCGTGGTGCCCGTGTTCTTCGGCCAGGGTGGCCATGTCCGTCGCGACCTGCCGCAGCTCGTCGACGCCTGCCGGGCCGCCCATCCTAATGTCGAGATCCGTTGCGCGACGGCGGTCGGCGAAGACGACGGCGTGCTCGATGCCATCGCACGCTACTGCATCGACCAGATCGGCCGCAACGCGTAGCCGGATCAACGGCACCAACAAAAAAGCGCCGGCTTCCGCCAGCGCTCTTTTGAATCACCCACCGCGAAGCCGAGCGGCTGCCGCATGGGAACCGCTACATCGACTCAAGCCGCATTGCGCAACGCATCGCCCGCTTTCGCGGGTCGCACGCGTTCGGCGAATGCATCGCCGATCATCAACAGGCTCGGTTCCGCCGGATCGAGCCACGCCTGCGCGTCGCCCGCCGCCATCTGCGCGAGCGTCAGCGTCAGCGTGCGTTCGCGCACGGTGCTGCATGCCTCGACGATCGCCACCGGCGTCGCGGGCGCACGGCCCGCGTCGATCAACTCCTGCGCGATACCGGGCGCGCTGTCGCGGCCCATGTAGTAGACGATCGAATCGGCGCGCGCCGCCTCGCGAATCTCGTCGCTGCCGGGTGCGCGGCTGTGCGTCGCGAACGCGACGCTGCGCGACACGCCGCGCAACGTCAGCGAGCGCTTCAGCGTCGCCGCGCCGGCCAGCGCCGCGGTGATGCCCGGCACGACCTCGTAGTCGATGCCGGCCGCCTCGAGCGCACGCATTTCCTCTTCGGCGCGACCGAACAGCATCGGGTCGCCGCCCTTCAGCCGCACGACGCATGCATGCTCGCGCGCCGCATCGACGATCTGCTTGTTGATGAAGTGCTGCGCGGTCGAACGCTGCCCGCAGCGCTTGCCGACCGCGATCTTGCGCGCGTTCGGCGCGTAGTCGAGCATCGCCGGCTCGACGAGCGCGTCGTGCAGCACGACGTCGGCTCGCTCGAGCAGCCGCGCGCCGCGCACCGTGATGAGGTCCGCGGCGCCCGGCCCTGCTCCGATCAGATACACCTTGCCCATGTTTGTCGCTTCGCTTCGGTTCCTGTCCGTGCGGACGGCAGCCGGCACGCGCCGCCACGAGGGCGGCGCGCAATGCCGGTTACGCCGAGAACGCCCGGATCATGCCGGCGGCGACCGTGTGGTGCGTCGCCTCGTCGATGAGCACGAATGCGCCCGTGCCCGGATGTGCATCGTACGTGTCGCAGACGATCGGCTTCTGCAGCGTCAGCGCGACGCGGCCGATGTCGTTCATCTTCAGTTCCTGGCGGTCGGTCGCTTGCGACAGCGTATGCACGTCGAGCACTTCCTTGACCGCGCCGATCTTCGCGAACACCGTGCTCGTGGTCTGCTTCAGCAGATACTTGCGCTGCGGCGACAGCGGCGTCTCGTCGAACCAGCACAGGTCGGCCTCGAGCTTCTTCGCCGGCTCGACCGGCTCGGCGGTCGTGACGAACATGTCGCCGCGCGACACGTCGACATCCTCCTCGAGGCGAATCGTCACCGTCTGGCCCGCGAATGCGTGCGCGACCGACGCGGTGCCGCCCGGCACCGGCGCGACGATCTCGGCGACCGTCGCGGTGCGATTCGACGGCAGCACGACGATTTCGTCGCCGACCTTCACCTCGCCCGATTCGATCCGGCCCATGTAGCCGCGGAAATCGTCGGCCGAGCTGCCGTCCTGGCGTGCGACCCACTGCACCGGGAAGCGCAGCGCGTCATGCGCCTGCGTCTCGACCGGCAGCGACTCGAGCACGTCGAGCAGCGGCTCGCCCGCGTACCACGGCATGCGTTCGCTCGCGCCGACGATGTTGTCGCCCTTCAGCGCCGACACCGGCACGAACCGCACGTCGGTCAGGCCGAGTTGCTTCGCGAGCGTGACGTATGCGTCGCGGATCTCGTTGAAGCGCGCTTCGCTGTAGTCGACCAGGTCCATCTTGTTGATCGCGACGATCACGTGCTGCAGCGCGAGCAGCTTCACGATCGCGCTGTGACGCTTCGTTTGCGGCAGCAGTTGCGCAACGCCGTTCTCGAGCGTCACGCGCGTCGCGTCGACCAGGATGATCGCCGCATGCGCGGTCGATGCGCCCGTCACCATGTTGCGCGTGTACTGCTCGTGGCCCGGCGTGTCGGCGATGATGAACTTGCGCTTCGCGGTCGCGAAATAGCGGTACGCGACGTCGATCGTGATGCCCTGCTCGCGCTCGGCTTCGAGCCCGTCCGTCAGCAGCGCGAGGTCGAGCTCGTCGCCGACGGTGCGCTTGTTCTTCGCGCGCGACAGCGCGGACAGCTGGTCGGACAGCACGGCCTTGCTGTCGTACAGCAGGCGGCCGATCAGCGTGCTCTTGCCGTCGTCGACGCTGCCCGCGGTGATGAAGCGCAGCACGCCGAGGTCTTCGGTGTTCTCGATGATGCTCATGATTTGAATGTCCTCGTGTGCTTCAGAAATAACCTTGCTTCTTGCGCTGTTCCATCGCGGCTTCGGAGGCCTGGTCGTCCATCCGGGTCGCGCCGCGTTCGGTGATCTCGGTCACGGCCGTCTCGGCGATGATCTTCTCGACGTCGTCCGCATCGCTCGCCACCGGGCACGTGCAGCTGATGTCGCCGACCGTGCGGAAGCGCACCTGCGCGATCTCGCTCGTCTCGCCGTCACGCATCGGCGTGAGCGGCGTGACGGGCACGAGCAGCCCGTTGCGGCGCACGATCTCGCGCTCGTGCGCGTAGTAGATCGACGGCAGTTCGAGGTTCTCGCGGGCGATGTACTGCCACACGTCGAGCTCGGTCCAGTTGGAAATCGGGAACACGCGCAGGTGCTCGCCCTTGTGCAGGCGTGCGTTGTACAGGCTCCACAGTTCCGGGCGCTGCGCCTTCGGATCCCACTGGCCGAATTCGTCGCGGAACGAGAAGATCCGCTCCTTCGCGCGCGCCTTCTCTTCGTCGCGGCGTGCGCCGCCGATCAGCGCGGTGTAGCCGTGCTGTTCGATCGTCTCGAGCAGCGTGACGGCCTGCGCGGCATTGCGCGAATCGGTTTCGCGGCGCAGCACGACCGTGCCGCGCTTGATCGAATCCTCGACGTGGCCGACCACCAGCTCGGCGCCCAGTTCTTGCGCACGGCGATCGCGGAAGTCGATCACTTCCTCGTAGTTGTGGCCCGTGTCGATGTGCACCAGCGGGAACGGCAGCGTGGTCTTGCGGTTCGCGCCGAGGCCGAATGCCTTCAGCGCGAGGTGCAGCACGACGACCGAATCCTTGCCGCCCGAGAACAACAGCGCCGGCTTGCTGCACTCGGCGACCAGCTCGCGCAGGATGTGGATCGACTCGGCTTCGAGCCAGTCGAGGTGGCCCATGCGGTTGTCGGCACCGGTGGGCGGGGCAAAGGCGGATTGCTCGAGCGTCGTGCTCATGATTTCAGTCCTTCTCTTCTGGGTTCGTGCCGCCCGCTGTCGCAGGCGGCGCAATATTCGGTTTCTTGTCGGCTGTCAGTGCGCGGCGCCAGCTTCGGCGTTCGCGGGAATCGGCGTGATCGTGATGTGCAGCCCGCATTCCTTCGTGTCGCGCGACTCCCACCACCAGCGGCCCGCCCGGCTGTCCTCGCCGGGACGGATCGCCCGCGTACAGGGCTCGCAGCCGATGCTCGGGTAGCCGCGCGCATGCAGCGGGTTGACCGGCACGTCGAACGCCTTCAGGTACGCCCACACGTCGGCTTCCGTCCAGTCGGCGAGCGGGTTGTACTTCGCGATCCCGCGCGCTTCGTCCTGTTCTTCCTCGTGCAGCTCCGCACGCGTGACCGACTGCTCGCGACGCTGGCCCGTGACCCACGCGCCGACGTCGGCCAGCGCACGGTTCAGCGGTTCGACCTTGCGGATGTGGCAGCACGACTTGCGCAGCTCGACGCTTTCGTAGAACGCGTTCAGGCCGTGCTCGGCGACGTACTGGTCGACCGCGTCCTGCTGCGGGTGAAACTGCTCGATCTCGTAGCCATAACGCTCGCGCACGCGGTCGATCATGCCCAGCGTTTCCGCATGCAGGCGGCCGGTGTTCAGCGAGAAAATGCCGATCGACGCGCCCTTCGACAGGATCGCGTGCGTGAGCAGCATGTCTTCCGCGGCAAGGCTGCTCGCGAACTTCACCTTCTCGTGCCGGGCGCCGATCTGCGCGAGCAGCGCGTCGAGGCGCTCGACCTTCGCGGCGAGTTCCGGCGTCAGTGCGTTCGCGCTGCTCATGCGCTCACCTTCGCGTCGGGTGTCGCTGCGTCGGCGCGGCGGCGGAACAGCGGCGCCGGCTCGTCGAACGCGCCCTGGTAACGCTGCGTGAATTCCGCGAACGCGTTCAGCGCGTCGTGGATGTCCTTGTCGGCACGCACCGCGAACGCGTCGAAGCCGCAACGCGACATGTACAGCAACTGGTCGCGCAGCACGTCACCGATCGCGCGCAGCTCGCCGGTCCAGCCGTGGCGCTCGCGCAGCAGGCGGCCGATGCTGTAGCCGCGGCCGTCCGCGAAGCGCGGGAATTCGACGGCGATCAGCGAGATCGCGCCGAAGTCGGCCACGAGATCGGCCGGCTCGCTGTCGGGCGCGAGCCACACGCCGAGTTCGTCCTTCGTCTTCGCGGCGACGAGCGCCGCGCGCTCGGCCTGCCACAGGGTGAACGGCACCAGCACCTTGCCGGCCGGCAACGCGTCGACCGCCGGCAGCGCACCGTCTTCCGCCGCGCGCACGACCTGCCATGCGTCGTCGATCACTGCGCGGTTCTTGATAATCGAAGCCATCTGCAAATTCCTTCTAGCCGGTTGGTTACGCGTTCACTGCCTGGCGCGCCGCATACACGCGCTCCTTGAACGGCGCGATGCCGATGCGGTCGTACGTGTCGATGAAGCGCTCGCCGTCGGTGCGCGCCTCGACGAACGTGTCGATCAGCTTCGCGATCACGTCCGGCACTTCTTCCGCCGAGAACGACGGCCCAATCACGCGGCCGAGGCGCGCGCCGTTGCGGCCCGTGCCCTGCTCGCCGCCGAGCGACACCTGGTACCACTCGGCACCGTCCTTGTCGACGCCGAGGATGCCGATGTTACCCACGTGATGATGACCGCACGAGTTCATGCAACCGGAAATATTCAGCGACAGGTCGCCGAGGTCGTACACGTAGTCCAGATCGTCGAAACGCTGCTGGATCGCCAGCGCGATCGGGATCGACTTCGCGTTCGCGAGCGAGCAGAAGTCACCGCCCGGGCACGCGATGATGTCGGTCAGCAGGCCGACGTTCGGCGTCGCGAAGCCGGCCGCCTTCGCCTTTTCCCACAGCGCGAACAGGTCGCGCTTCTTCACGTTCGCGAGAATCAGGTTCTGCTCGTGCGACACGCGCAGTTCGCCGAACGAGTACGCGTCGGCCCAGTCGGCCACCAGGTCCATCTGCGCGTCGGTCGCGTCGCCCGGGGCCACGCGGTGATCCTTCAGCGACAGCGTGACGGCGGCATAGCCCGGCACCTTGTGCGGCGCGACGTTGCGCTCGACCCAGCGCGCGAATGCCTTGTTCTCGAGCAGGTGCTGTTCGAACGATGCGTCGGTGTCGGCGAGCTTCTCGTAGACGGGCGGCAGGAAGGACTGCGACACGCGGTCGAGCTCGGCCTGCGTGAGCGTCGACGGGCCGTCCTTCAGGTGCTGCCACTCTTCCTCCACCTGCTGCGCGAACTTCGCGGGCGACAGCGCCTTCACGAGGATCTTGATCCGCGCCTTGTACAGGTTGTCGCGGCGACCGTAGCGGTTGTACACGCGCAGCACAGCTTCGCAGTAGGTGAGCAGGTGCTGCCACGGCAGGTCTTCCTTGATCACCGCGCCGACGATCGGCGTGCGGCCGAGGCCGCCGCCCGCGAGGATGCTCGCGACCACCTCGCCCTGCGCGTTCTTCTTCAGGTACACGCCGAGGTCGTGGATCTGCACGGCCGCGCGGTCGTCCTTCGAGCCGGACACCGCGATCTTGAACTTGCGCGGCAGCCATGCGAATTCGGGATGGAACGTCGACCACTGGCGCAGGATCTCGGCCCACGGACGCGGATCGATCTCCTCGTCCTGCGCGACACCGGCGAACTGGTCGGCCGTGATGTTGCGGATGCAGTTGCCCGACGTCTGGATCGCGTGCATCTGCACCGATGCGAGCTTCGCGAGGATCTCCGGCGTTTGTTCCAGCTCGACCCAGTTGAACTGGATGTTCGAGCGGGTCGAGAAGTGGCCGTAGCCGCGGTCGTGTTCGCGGGCGATGCGCGCCAGCATGCGGAGCTGGTCGCTGCGCAGGTTGCCGTACGGAATCGCGATGCGGTGCATGTACGCGTGGCGCTGCATGTACAGGCCGTTCTGCAGGCGCAACGGACGGAACTCGTCTTCGCTCAACTCGCCCGACAGGCGGCGGCGCACCTGATCGCGGTACTGTGCGACTCGCTCGTCGACGATCGTCTGGTCGTACTGGTCGTACTGATACATTCGGGGACCCCAGGGTTTTCGTGGTGACCGCGCGACGTCCTAGCCACGTCGCGCCCGAATCTCCGTTCCGCCGCCACCGCCGGCGGCCTTCCGCTGCCCGGCTGGATTGCTAATGACGAAAACAGATATCCATATTTGAAAAACTCCGGTGAATCGTAATAAACTCGCCTTATATTTCAAACGACTAAAAAATTCTGTTGATATGCGAAAGGGTTATAAATGAACCTGCACCAATTTCGCTTCGTGCGCGAGGCCGTCCGGCAGAATTTCAACCTCACCGAGGCCGCCAAGGCGCTCTACACGTCGCAACCGGGGGTTTCGAAGGCGATCATCGAGCTCGAGGACGAGCTTGGTGTGGAGATCTTCACGCGGCACGGCAAGCGCGTGCGCTCGCTTACCGAGCCGGGCAGGATCATCCTCGCGTCGGTCGAGCGGATCCTGCAGGAAGTTGAAAGCCTTAAAAGGGTCGGAAAAGATTATGCGGCGCAGGATCAGGGCAACCTGACGATCGCCGCCACCCACACGCAGGCCCGCTACTCGCTGCCGGCCGCAATCGCCGAGTTCAAGAAGCGCTTCCCGAAGGTGCACCTGTCGATCCTGCAGGGCAGCCCGACGCAGGTGGCCGAGATGGTGATCCACGACCAGGCCGATCTCGCGATCGCGACCGAGGCGATCGCCGACTACAAGGAACTCGTGTCGCTGCCCTGCTTCCAGTGGCATCACGCGGCCGTGGTGCCGGCCGACCACCCGCTGCTCGAACGCAAGCCGATCACGCTGGACGATCTCGCGCAGTACCCGCTGATCACGTACGACGATGCGTTCGCGGGCCGCAAGAAGATCAACCATGCGTTCGCGCTGCGCGGGCTGTCGCCGGACATCGTGCTCGAGGCGATCGACGCCGACGTGATCAAGACCTATGTCGAGCTCGGCCTCGGCGTCGGGATCATGGCCGACATCGCGTTCAACCCGGAGCGCGACCGCAACCTCCGGTTGATTCCGGTCGGCCACCTGTTCGGCAGCAACGTGACGCGCGTCGCGCTCAAGCACGGCGCCTACCTGCGCAGTTATGTGTATACGCTCGTCGAGCTGCTGTCGCCGACGCTGAACCGCAAGCTGATCGAGCAGGCGCTCAAGGGCGAAGCCGACTCGTACGAGCTTTGACCAGCGCCCCCGACCTGTCGCTGCGCGCCAGGCGCCCCGCAGGGATCAAGAACACCTTGGGGCGGCCGGCATTTTCTTGAAGCGACGTGTACGTGTATAACCACAGGGGCGCATATCGCGCCCCTTTTTGTTGCCCGACGGAGATTCCCGCATGACGCTTCCCGCCCTGTTGCGCCGCGCCGCCGGCGCCGCCCTCGTGCTCGGCTGCACGGCCGCGCATGCCGACCTGAAGGTCGGCGTCGACCTGTCGTCGACCGGCCCGGCCGCCGCGATCGGCATCACCAGCAAGAACGCGATCCTGATGTGGCCGAAGACGATCGCCGGGCAGCCGGTGCAGGTGACGGTGCTCGACGACGCGTCGGACCCGGGCACCGCCGTGCGCAACATCCGCAAGCTGGTCGACGAGGATCACGTCGACGTCGTGGTCGGGCCGAACATCACGCCGGCCGCGCTCGCGGCGCTCGACGCGGTGGCGGCCGCCCAGACGCCGATGATCACGCTGGTCGGCTCCGGCGCGATCGTCGAGCCGCAGGAAGGCGCGCGGACCTGGGCGTTCAAGATGGCGCAGAGCGACAGCGCGATGGCCGACGTGATGACGCGCTACATGGCCAATCACGGCGTGAAGACCGTCGGCTTCATCGGCTTCGCGGACAGCTATGGCGACAGCTGGCTGAATGAATTCACGCGCTTCGCGCAAGTGCGCAAGATTCGCGTGATCGCGACCGAGCGCTTCAACCGCACCGACGCGAGCGTCACCGGCCAGGCGCTGAAGCTGATCGCGGCGAAGCCCGATGCGATCCTGGTCGCGGGCTCGGGCACGCCGGCCGTGCTGCCGCAACGCACGCTGATCGAGCGCGGCTACAAGGGCGCGATCTATCAGACGCACGGGATCGCGACGCCGGAATTCATCAAGCTCGGCGGCAAGGACGTCGACGGGACGCTGTTCCCGACGCAGCCGGTCGTCGTCGCGCGCACGTTGCCCGCCGATCATCCGGCGCGCAAGGCCGCGCTGGCATTCGTCGACACCTATGAAGCGAAATACGGCGCCGGCACGGTCACGCAGTTCGCGGGCGACGCGGCGGGCGTGTACCCGCGCCTGGCGGACGCGGTCGGCCGCGCGCTGAAAACCGCGCAGCCGGGCACGCCGGCTTTCCGCGCGGCGCTGCGACGCGAACTCGAACGCGCGAACGAACTCGTCGTGCCGAACGGCGTCGTCAATACCAGCGACAAGGATCACGTCGGGCTCGATCAGCGCGCAAGCGTGATGGGAATCGTGAAGCATGGCCAGTTCGTCTACCTGAGCCAGTAACGCGCGAATGGCTCGCCGCGCGGCTTGCCCCGCGCCCCGTTTTCCGCCATAATCCGCAGTCCGCCGCGCGCAACTGCAGCGCGGCCAGGATCAAAAAGCCCAGGTGGTGAAATTGGTAGACGCAGGGGACTCAAAATCCCCCGCCGCAAGGCGTGCCGGTTCGATTCCGGCCCTGGGCACCAGCATTTCGCAGCGTCATGCGCTGCACTCGAAACCCGCGCAAGCTCGTTGCTTCGCGGGTTTTTTGTTTTTCGGCCGTACGCCGCAACGCGTGCCGCCCTCCGGGGGTCCAAGCATCGTGATGAATGCGCGGCACGGAGGCAGGCCATGTCGATGCGCAGGAGGTCATCCGCGCTCTGCCGCGGCGCGCTCGCGGCGGTGCTCGCACTCGCGCTCGGCGGATGCGACGTGCTGACCGCACCGCCCGTGCCAGACTGGCCGGGGCCGCATGCGCCCTATCCCTTCCCCGACAACGTCCCGCATCGCACCGAATGACCGGCCGCCTTGCGCCGTAGACGCTCAGCCCGTCAACTCCCGCACGAAGTCGAGAAACACGCGCACCTTTGCGGAAACGAGATTCGACGCATGGTGATACGCGTACAGCGGAAATGTCTCATCCGCCCATTCCGGCAGCAGCTGCACCAGCCGCCCTTCCGCAAGGATGTCCCTCGCATAGAGTTCCAGCAGCTGCGCGACACCCTCGCCGCCGACGCATGCGCCCAATAGCGCCCCCGTATCGTTGACCGTCAGCCGGCCGGTGGCGTCGAACGGCACCACCTCGTCGCCGCGATGGAATTCCCATCCGTACGGCCTGCCCGTCACCGGATCGCGAATCAGCACGCAGCGGTGGCCGTCAGCGAGATCCCGCGGGTGCCGCGGCTCGCCGTGACGCGCGACGTAAGCCGCCGACGCACAGGTCAGCACGTGCGTCTCCAGCAGCAGCCGCGCACGGTATGACGACGGCTCCGGAATGCCGAAACGCACCGCCACGTCGAACCCGTCGGCGACGAGGTCGCCCATCCGGTCGCGCACGCTGATCTCGACGGACAGCTCGGGGAAGCGGTCGAGGAATTCGGCCATCCTCGGCGCCAGCACGTAGTGGCCAAAGGTGCCGTCCACGTTGACCCGCAGCCGTCCCCTGACGCGCGCCCGGGAACGGCCGGCGTCGACCGCCGCCTCCTCGATGCCGGCCAGCAGCGGCGCGACCGTCTCGTAGAAGCGCCGCCCTTCGTCGGTCAACGTGATCGCGCGCGCCGTCCGGTTGAAGATCCGGATGCCGACGCGCTCTTCCAGCCGCGCGACCGCGCGGCTCACCGCCGGCTGCGTCAACCCCATCGCCTCGCCCGCGCGCGCGAAGGTACCGGCTTCGATCACCGCCGAGAGCACACCGATACCGCTGAGGAGCCTGCTGTCGAATGCCATGAGACATACTTTTAGTCATTCCTGATCTGATCATTATTCATTATTTTTATTGACCGAGGAAGCCTACATTAGTCCTGTCGCCGGATCGCCCGGCCCTCACGAACCAAGGAGCAGGACATGAACGCATCGAAACAGGTCGCCCTCGTCACGGGCTCATCGCGCGGCATCGGCGCGGAAATTGCTCGCCGCCTCGCCCGGGACGGCTTCCGGGTCGTCGTGAACTACGCCGGTGGCGCCGGCCCGGCGCGCGAAGTGGTCGACGCGATCGCCGCCGACGGCGGCGAGGCCATCGCGGTACAGGCGGACATCGCCGACCCGGCGGCGGTGGCCGCGCTGTTCGATGCGGCCGAGCAGGCATTCGGGCGCATCGACGTGGTCGTCAACAGCGCGGGCGTCATGAAGCTCGGGGCGATCGCCGACTACGACGACACCACGTTCGACCAGACCGTCGCGATCAACCTCAAAGGCACCTTCAACGTCAGCCGCGAGGCGGCAAAGCGCGTGCGCAGCGGCGGCCGCATCGTCAACCTGTCGTCGACGATGGTCGGCGTGCGTCTGCCCACCTACGGCGTGTACGTCGCGACCAAGGCAGCCGTCGAGGGACTGACGCAGGTCCTCGCGCAGGAAATGCGCGGCCGCGGCATCAGCGTGAACGCCGTCGCGCCGGGGCCGGTCGCGACCGAGCTGTTCCTCGAGGGCAAGAGCCCCGAGCAGGTGGATCGCCTGGCGAAGATGAACCCGCTCGAGCGGCTGGGCCAGCCCGCGGACATCGCCAGCGTCGTCGCGTTCCTCGCCGGCCCCGACGGCGCGTGGGTCAACGGCCAGATCCTGCGCGCCAACGGCGGCATGTGCTGACCGACGCAGGAACCGCGCACACCACACAAGGGCCGCCCGCCGTGGCCCGCCCCCACCCGCTTGCAGGAGATCGATCATGAAGGAAGTCATTCTCGTCACGGGCGCGTCCAGCGGCTTCGGCCTGCTGACGGCCCAGGCACTCGCCCGCGCCGGCCATACGGTCTACGCGTCGATGCGCGAGAGCGCCGGCCGCAATGCGCCGCGCGTCGTCGCCATCGCCGACTACGCACGCGAGCACGGCGTCGACCTGCGCACCATCGAACTCGACGTCGGCGACGACGCATCCGTCGCCGCCGCGATCGAGCGCGTGATCGCGGACAACGGCCGCCTCGACGTCGTCGTCCACAATGCCGGCCACATGGTGTTCGGCCCGGCGGAAGCGTTCACGCCCGATCAGCTGGCGCAGCTCTACGACATCAACGTCGTGTCGACCCAGCGCGTGAACCGGGCCGTGCTGCCGCACCTGCGCAGCCGGGGCCGCGGCCTGCTGGTGTGGGTGTCGTCCTCGTCGGCGCGCGGCGGGACGCCGCCGTTCCTCGCACCCTACTTCGCCGCGAAGGCCGCGATGGATTCGCTCGCGGTGTCCTATGCGGCCGAGCTCACGCGCTGGGGCATCGAAACATCGATCGTCGTGCCGGGCGCGTTCACCCACGGCACGAATCACTTCGCGCACGCGGGCAAGCCGGCCGACACGGCGGTGCAGGCCGCATACGACGACGGCCCCTACGCGAGGGTCGCCGAGCAGGCATTGCAAGGCCTCGCCGCACTCGAGCCCGCGGACGCCGATGCCGCCACCGTCGCGACGGCGATCGTCGACATCGTCGCCGCGCCGTCTGGCAAGCGCCCGTACCGCGTGTTCGTCGATCCGTCGCAGGACGGCGCGGAGGAAGTGTTCCGTGTCGGCGATCGCATTCGCCGCGAGATGTTCCGCAACATCGGACTCGCCGACCTGCTCGCGCCCCGCGTCGGCAGCTGATCGCGCCGCGCGCCGGGCCGGCCGGCGCGCATCAGTCTCGCTCGCAGAACCCGAGGATTGCTTCCGCGACCGCCGCCGGCGCCTCCCGCTGCGGAAAGTGCCCCACCCCGTCCAGCACCTGTCGCGCGTAGCGCCCCGTGAAGAACCGCTCGCGCCCGGCCGAGCCGTCCGGGTGATTGCAGGCATCCGCGCCGCCATGCAGCACGAGCGTCGGCACCGATAGCCGCGGCGCCGGGTTCAGCCGGGCTTCGTCGTCCGCATAGGCCGGCGTGCCGGGCGCAAAGCCCCACCGCTGCCGGTACGAATGCAGCACGACGTCGATCCAGTCGGGTCCGTCGAACGCCGTGGCAGCCGCGTCGAATTCCGCATCGCGGTACCAGCCCGGCGGCGACCACGTATCCCACATCAGGCGCGCGAACGCGCGACGGTCGTCGCGCAACGCCTGCTCGCCGCGCGGCGTCGCCATGAACCAGTGATACCAGTAATTGCGCGCCTGCTGCAGCGACAGCGGCTGCGCGGGATCGTTGGTGCCGTAGCCGACCGACAGCATCACCAGGTGCGACGCGACGCCGTCGCGCAGCCCGCATGCGTTCGCCACCGCGCGGGCACCCCAGTCGTGTCCGACCAGCAGGGGCCGCTCGAGGCCGAGCACGTCGACGAATTCCAGCACGTCGCGCCCAAGCGCCGCGAGCTGGCCGCTGCGCGGCACCGTCGCGTCGCGAAAACGGGTCGGCGCGAAACCGCGCAGCGCGGGCGCCAGTACGCGATAGCCGCGGACAGCCAGCGCTTGCGCCACCGTCTCCCAGCCGACCGGGCTGTCCGGCCAGCCGTGCAGCAACACGGCCACGCGTTCGCCGCGCGGATTCCATTCGAGATAGGCGAGTTCGAGCGACGCGGTCGTCGCAAATCGATAAGCGGTCATCGTGCACTCCGGTGGGTCGTCTGAAGGTCGATGGTAGAGCGGCCGCTCATCATGATTCGCGGCGTATCATGATCCATTCTTTGAATATCGCGTTGAATTGACCTATGGAATCGCCGACCGATCGCGCATCGACCGCGCTCGACATCGCGCTGTTGCGCACCTTCCTCGAAGTCGTCGACAGCCGCGGCTTCGCGCCAGCGGCGGAGCGCCTCGCGCTGACGCCGTCCGCGGTCAGCGGCCACATCAAGCGGCTCGAGCAGGCAGCCGGCACGGTGCTGCTCGCGCGCACCACGCGCCGCGTCGCGCTCACGCCGGCCGGCGACACGCTGTACGCATACGCGCGCAACATCGTCGACATGGAGCGCGAGGTGCGTGCCCGGCTGCGCGGCGCGCCCGCGCATGGCCGGCTGCGCGTCGGCGCGTCGGAGGACTTCGCGGGCACGTGGCTGCCGCAGGTATTGCGCACGTTCCGCGACAACCATCCGCGCACGTCGATCGAGCTGAAGGTCGGGATCACCGCTTCGCTGTTGCGCGAGCAAGTGCTGGGCCGGCTCGACGTCGTGTTCGGCAAGCAATGCCGGCAACTCGACGCACCGGGCGAACTGCTGTGGGAAGAACCGCTCGTGTGGGCGTTCGCGTCGGATACGGTGCTCGACGCCGAAGGCGACGTGCCGCTCGCGCTGTTTCCGGAGCCGTGCGTGTATCGGGAAGCCGCGGTGTCTGCGCTCGCCGCCGCGCTGCGGCCGTTTCGCGTGCTGTTCGAAAGCGGCAGCATGGCCGGGTGCGTATCGGCCGCGCTCGCAGGCTTCGCGGTCACGGCGCTCGCGCGCAGCCAGTTGCGCGACGGTCTGCGCGCATGCGGGCCCGACGACGGCCTGCCGGCGCTGCCGGCCGCGCGCTTTCATGCGTTCGCATCGAAGCCCGACGGTGCAGCAGCCGCACTGATCGACGCGGTGCGGGCCACCGGGCGCAGCCGGCAGTTCGCCGTGCGGCCCGGCTGAACCCGCACGCCGCGGCCGCGACACCCGTCGACGGCCGCTGACACCTGCCGATCGCGGTCGGCGCAGGCGAGCGCGGCGCCCTTTTCAGTCGCCGCGCGCGGGCACGCCCGTGTCGTTCAGCGCATTCGCCATCAACTCCCCGAACCACTCGATGAACGCGTTGAGCCGCCGCGACCGGTGCCGGCGATGCGGATACACGGCTGACACGTCCATCGGTGCGGCGCGATGGCCGGGCATCACCTCGACCAGCGCGCCGCTATCGAGCAGGTGCACGACGTCGAAGCGCGGAATCTGGATCAGCCCCATCCCGGCGATGCAGCTTGCGATATAGGTTTCGGCGTTGTTGACGATCACGCGACTCGGCAGCGCCAGCGTGTGCTGCCCGCCGTCCGCGCAGTATTCCCAGCCGAGTTCGCGGCCGGTCGTCGGCGACGCATAGCCGATCGCCCAGTGTCCGTGCGCGAGCGCATCCGGATGCTCGGGCACGCCGCATTCGCGCAGGTAGTCGGGGCTCGCGCAGTTGATCAGCGCGAACTGCCCGAGCGGCCGCACGACGAGGCTGCTGTCCGCGAGCCGTCCGACCCGGATCGCGCAGTCGACGCCCTCCTGCACGAGATCGATCGTGCGGTCCGTCGAGCCGAGCGACAGTTGCAGCTTCGGGTAGCGGCGAAACAGCGACGGCAGTGCTGGCGCGATCACGCGGCGCGCGATCCGGCTCGGCGCATCGACGTTCAGCCGCCCGATCACGTCGCGATCGCGCCGCCGGAACAGCCGGTCGAGTTCGTCGGCTTCCGCGAGCAGGCGCCGGCCGCGCTCGAGCAGCAGCGCGCCGTCGGCGGTCAGCTGGACCTGCCGCGTCGTGCGGTGCAACAGGCGCGTGCCGAGCGCCGTCTCGAGCTGCTGGACAGCGGCCGACACGGTCGCGCGCGGCACGTCGAGCGCATGCGCGGCCTTGATGAAGCTGCCCATCTCGGCCACCTGAAGGAAGATTCTGACCTGGTCCAGCTTGTCCATCGGCGGAAAACATAGGTTCGGACGACCGTCGCCGGCACGCGCCGCATGGCGCGGCCGAGTCCGGCGGCACAGGAAAAGCGGGCGCGCGGCTTCATGCCCGCGCGCCCGTCCATTGTCCATGCAAACGGTCCATTGCGGGTCGCCGCGCGCACGCGACGCCCGCCGGCACGGCCCGTTACTTGGTCGTATAGCCGCCGTTGATCAGGATCGTCTGGCCGGTGATCCACCAGCCGTCGGTCACGAGATGACGGATGAACGGCACGACGTCCTCGATGTCGGTGAGGCCCGTCTTGCTGAACGGCGACAGCGCGGCTGCCGTCTTGTGATACGCGACCGCCTCGGCGCCTTCGGCCGGATAGAAGAATGGCGTGTCCATCGGACCCGGCCCGACCGCCGTCACCGAGATGCCGCGCGCGCCGTACTCCTTCGACGCGGCGCGCGTGAAATGCTCGACCGGCGCCTTCGACCCTTCGTAGGCCGCATAGAACGGCGTGAACGCGCCGAGCAGCGACGTCACGAGCGTGACGAGCTTGCCGTGGTCCTCGAGGTGCCGCCCCGCCTCCTTGATGAAGAAGAACGCCGACTTGCTGTTCACCGCGAACATCTCGTCGTATTCGGCCTCGGAGATGTCGGTGAACGGCTTCTTCAGCACCTTGCCGACAGTATTGATCGCGATGTCGATCTTGCCGAAGCGCTGCTTCGCGTCGTCGAACAGCTTCTCGACCGCGGCGGCCGTCGTCAGGTCGGCCTGGAACGTCGCGGCTTGCGCGCCGGCCGCGCGCACCGCGGCAGCCGTCTCTTCGGCCTGCGCCTGCGACGCCGCGCTGTTGTAGTGAATCGCCACCGCCTTCGCGCCGTGGCCGGCCAGGTCCCGGGCGATCAGGCCACCGAGATTCTTGGCGCCGCCTGCGATCAGGACGACCTTGTCTGCGAGCGTGTGAGTCGCCACGGTTGACTCCTTTTAGCGTTGAATGAAGCCAGGAGTGTAGGCACGCACGACGCGACGGTCAGCCGGGCACGGCTGGATGAATTATCCAGAAACGCGGCCCAATCATTCGGCCGGAATGGTGGGCTGCCGCACCGACAACGGCCGCTCAACCTGCTCGACGCGACACGATGCCCGGCCACCGGGCCGCACGAGTCAGCGTGCGTACAGCTCTGCGTCGATCTTGCCGAGCAGCCACTGCATGCCGGCCAGATGCTGCTGGTCGTGGCTGCACAGGTAGTGCAGGAGGCCGCGCACGGTCAGCGCGCCGTAGCCTTCGAACTCGCCGGTGCGGGCGAACTGCGCGGGCGTGATGCGCGCCACGAGGTCGAGCGTCTCGCGCCGGGCGTCGCGAATCGCCGCGAGCACATCGGAGGCGTAAGCGGCGTCGTAGCGGCGTTCGATCGCAAGCGCGTCGCCGTCGACCGACACGAGCAGCGGATGATCTTCTTCGAGCATCCGCCGCAGCCGCACGTGATAGCCGTCGATCTCGATGTCGCGCACGTGGCAGAGCTGCCCGAGCGGCGAGAAGTGCTCGCTCGGGATTCCGCTCCAGTCGTCGGGGGTCCAGCGCGCGTAGCCGTCGGGCACGGCGGCGAAATGGGCTTCGAGCTGGCGGGGAAAATCGGCGAGTGCATCGAGCGTCGTCGGATTCATGCGGGAACCTCCGTGTCGGATGAAGACGACGGCAGCCCTGGCACGGGCCTGCCGCCACAGTGGCACTACTTCACGCTGAAGCCATACATCCCTTGCGTGCGATGTCCGTCGGCCGCGACGACCACCCATTTCACCGTATAGGCGCCTGCGCCGAGCGCGGTGAGCGGCACCGTCATGCGCTTGCGGTTCGCGGCGTCGATCTTCGCCTGGCCGTCGGACACCGGCTTGCCTGCGCCGTCGACGACGACGATCGAGCTGAATGCCGGCTCCGGCGGCTCGGTGAACGCGATGGTGACGGCGGCCAGCGCCGCGTTCGCGGCAGGGTCGCTGCTCGCGACGTGCGCATGCGCGAATGCGGCCGACGAAACCGTTGCGGCCAGCACGATGGCGGCGGCCTGCCGGCCGAACAGCAGCGAATCGAATGGCATGGACTTTCCGTGAAGAATGAACGCGCGCAGCGCTCCGGGAGCTTACCAGCGCGAGCGCGTTCGTGCCGGTGCCGGCACGCCGCTTGATAGAATGCGCGCGCTATGGATCTCGAAAGCATTCTCTACACGCAGGGCTTCGGCTCGCGCCGCCAGTGCCGCGGCCTGATCGAAACGGGCCGCGTCACCGTCGCGGGCGCGAGCGCGACCGACCCTGACGCGTCGTTCGACACCGACGGCCTCGTATTCACGGTCGATGACACCGCATGGCCGTTCCACGCCCGCGCGTATCTCGCACTCAACAAGCCGGCCGGCTACGAGTGTTCGCGGGACCCGCAACACCACGCGAGCGTGTTCAGCCTGCTGCCCGCGCCGCTCATCGCACGCGGCGTGCAGTGTGTCGGCCGCCTGGACCAGGACACGACGGGCCTGCTGCTGCTGTCCGACGACGGCCAGTTCGTGCACGCCTACACGTCGCCCAAGCGCAAGGTGCCGAAGACCTACGTCGCGACCGTGCGCCACCCGCTCGACGACACCCAGCTGAACGCGCTGCGCGCCGGCGTGCAGCTCCACGGCGAGCCGAAGCCGATCGCGGCGGTCGCCGCCCACGCGCGCGACACGCACGCGCTCGCGCTGACCGTCCTCGAAGGAAAATATCATCAGGTGAAACGCATGGTCGCCGCGGCGAGCAACCGCGTCGAGGCGCTGCACCGCGAAAGCATTGGCGGCTTCACGCTGCCGGACGACCTCGCGCCCGGCGCGTGGCGCTGGCTCGGGGAAAGCGACCTGTCAGCGCTGCGCGATTCCGTCAAAACCCTCTAAGGGAAAATCCGCACGACCGTTCGGTGTCCGGCCGCATCGCGGCCGCACGAACCCCCGCTATACTGAAATCACAAGCTGTACGAGCAGCGATGCAGGGGGAGACATCATGAACATCAATCATTCGTTGGAACTGTCGTACGTGATGATCGCGTTCGCGGTCGTGGGCGCCATCGTGATCGGCGCACTGCTGGCCACGATGCACAGGAAGCACAAATATCATCCGAACCTGATCGGCGCGCTGATCGGCGCGTTGCTGTGCTTCCTGCTGATCGAGGCGTTACCGGCGCTGACCTGACGCGCCGCGCGGCGCGAGCGTTTGAAGGAATTCGTCTACGGTCGGGTAGCGCAACGTCACGCACAATTCGGTCTTGAGGCGTGCATTGGACAGGCGCCGCGACTCGCGCATGAACGACAGCAGCGTCGGCTCGAGCTGATGCTCGGCGTTCGCGCGGCTGATGCGCGGCGGCGGCGGCAGGCCGAACACCCGCGCGACCCGGTCGAAATACTCTCCCATCCGCAGTTCGCTGTCGTCCGACGCGTGCACGGCGCGCGCCGGCTTGCCACGCACGACCGCGCGGCGCAGGATCGTCGCGAGATCGTCCGCGTGAATGTGATTCGTGTAGACGTCGTCGGCCGCATCGAGCGCCGGCGTGCCGCGCTCGAGCCGCGCGAGCGGCAGCCGGTTCGCCGCGTAGATGCCGGGAATGCGCACGATGCGCGCGGACAGTGCGCCGCGCACCGTCGCCGCCCGCAGCTGACGCTCGGCCGACACGCGCCGGAACGCGCGCGGATTCGCCGGGCGCAGCGGCCGCGTTTCGTCGATTCGCGCCCCGCCGCAATCGCCGTAGACGCCCGTCGTGCTGGCGTAGACGAGCGTCGGTGCGCGAAGGGCGTCGGGTACAATACGCGCTGCCCGACCGAGCGCACCGGCCTGTCGGGTCGCGACGCGCAGCGTGCGAAGCCGGCCGACCGCGGATACCGACGGTGCGGCGGTTCGCCGCGCAGGCACGGACAATGCGGCGATCAGCGCACGGGTGCGGCGATCGTCGCTGCTGTCGGATTGCGGCGGCGCGAGATGCAGGATCGTGCGGGCGAGCCCGGCGATCCGTCCGAGTGTCGCCCGGCGATCGAGGTTGCCGACGATCGGCGTCGCGCCTGCCGCGCGCAATTCGTCGCAGCGGCCCGGATGGCTCGTCAGCGCGACGATGCGCAGGTCGCAGCGCGCGGCGCGCCATTGCGCGACGCAGCGCAGGCCGACGTCGCCGCAGCCGACGATCAGTGCGCGCGGGCGGCGCAGGATTCGAGTCGCGATCATGTTGGTTGCGAAATCAGTAGCCACCGTTGCGCGGCGCGCAACGGGTTTGCATTGTAGCTGCCGTGCGCGACATGCACGGTTCTCCCATTTTGTTCTATTTGGTTCTATGGCATTCAACGTTACTCTCAAGCAAAGCGGCCGGCAGTTCCAGGTCGAGTCGGACGAAACCGTGCTGGCGGCGGCGCTGCGCCAGAACGTCCATCTGCCGTACGGGTGCAAGAACGGCGCGTGCGGCTCCTGCAAGGGCCAGATCGTGTCGGGCCAGATCGAACAGGGCCCGCACGCCGCGTCCGCACTGTCCAACGACGAGCGCACGCGCGGCCTCGCGCTGCTGTGCTGCTCGAAGGCGCAATGCGACCTCGAGATCGACGTGCGTGAGATCGCCGGCGTCGACGGCGTGCAGGTGAAGAAGCTGCCGTGCCGGATCGCCGCGCTCGAGCGCCGTGCCGACGACGTGATGGTCGTGAAGCTGCAGCTGCCCGCCAACGAACGCCTGCAATACCTCGCGGGCCAGTACGTCGAGTTCATCCTGAAGGACGGCTCGCGCCGCAGCTACTCGATGGCGAACGCGCCGCACGAGGAAGGCCCGGTCGAGCTGCACATCCGCCACATGCCGGGCGGGAAGTTCACCGACCACGTGTTCGGCGCGATGAAGGAGCGCGACATCCTGCGCTTCGAAGGCCCGCTCGGCACGTTCTTCCTGCGCGAGGATTCCGACAAGCCGATCGTGCTGCTCGCGTCGGGCACCGGCTTCGCGCCGATCAAGGCGATCATCGAGCACGTGAAGCACACGGGCGTCACGCGCCCGATGACGCTCTACTGGGGCGCGCGCCGCAAGAAGGATCTCTACCTCGGCGAGCTCGCCGAGCAATGGGCGCGCGAGATCCCGAACTTCAAGTACGTGCCGGTGCTGTCCGAGCCGGACGACGCCGACCAGTGGACCGGTCGCACCGGCTTCGTCCACCGCGCGGTGATCGAGGATCTGCCCGATCTGTCGAGCTACCAGGTGTACGCATGCGGCGCGCCGGTGATGGTCGAATCCGCGCAGCGCGACTTTACGCAACACCACGCGCTGCCGGCCGACGAGTTCTACGCGGACTCGTTCACGAGCGCCGCCGATCTCGCACATCCGGTCTGAGCACCGGGCGCGCCCGCGCCTGCCGCTGTGCTCCGCCGTGTCACATCCGTGGCATCGCGGCGGTTTACAGTGGGGCGCGGGATGCCTTATGCTTGCGCACATGAACCGCTTCCTGTCCGCTCTCCGACGTCGCCGCTCGCCGCTCCGCCCGGATGCCGCCGGCTCGTCACGGACTCGCGCGTAACCCTCCTCCGCTTCACCGGTTACGCACAAGCTGTTCGATCCACCAGCCACGGCCTTCCGTGGCTTTTTTATTGCCCGTTTCCCTTTCAACGCCCGCTGGAGTCTGCTGCCATGCCCCTGAACGATTACCCGATCGACTCGCTGATGTACATCACGAACCGCCCCGACATCGTGTTTACGCACGGCAAGGGTTCGTGGCTCTACGATCACACGGGCAAGCGCTATCTGGACTTCATCCAGGGTTGGGCCGTCAACAGCCTCGGCCACTGCAATGATGGCGTTGTCGACGCGCTGAAGAGCCAGGCGGAAAAGCTGCTGAACCCGTCGCCGGCGTTCTACAACGAGCCGATGGCGAAGCTCGCGGCGCTGCTCACGCAGCACAGCGTATTCGACAAGGTGTTCTTCACGAACAGCGGCGCCGAGGCCAACGAAGGCGCGATCAAGCTCGCCCGCAAGTGGGGCCGCAAGTTCAGGAACGGCGCGTACGAGATCATCACGTTCGACCACAGCTTCCACGGCCGCACGCTCGCGACGATGTCGGCCAGCGGCAAGCCGGGCTGGGACACGATCTACGCGCCGCAGGTGCCGGGCTTCCCGAAGGCCGAACTGAACAACATCAACTCGGTCGAGAAGCTGATCACCGACAAGACCGTCGCGGTCATGCTCGAGCCGATCCAGGGCGAAGGTGGCGTGATTCCGGCGACGCCCGAGTTCATGCGCGAGCTGCGCGCGCTGACGAAGCAGCACAACCTGCTGCTGATCGTCGACGAAGTGCAGAGCGGCTGCGGCCGCGCGGGCACGCTGTTCGCGTACGAGCTGTCCGACATCGAGCCGGACATCATGACGCTCGGCAAGGGTATCGGCAGCGGCGTACCGCTCGCGGCTCTGCTGTCGAAGGCCGACGTCGCGGTATTCGAGGCCGGCGACCAGGGCGGCACCTACAACGGCAACCCGCTGATGACGGCGGCCGGCTATTCGGTGATTTCGCAACTCGTCGCACCCGGCTTCCTCGAAGGCGTGCGGGCGCGCGGCGAATACCTGAAGCGCAAGCTGCTCGAACTGTCGGAGGAGCGCGGCTTCGAGGGCGAACGCGGCGAAGGCCTGTTGCGCGCGCTGCTGCTCGGCAAGGACATCGGCCCGCAGATCGTCGAGAAGGCGCGCGACATGCAGCCCGACGGCCTGCTGCTGAACGCGGCGCGCCCGAACCTGCTGCGCTTCATGCCCGCGCTGACCGTGACGACCGAGGAAATCGACCAGATGATGGCGATGCTGCGGTCGATCCTCGACACGCTCTAAGGAGACCGCCGCGATGGATGCTGCCGCCGATGCTGTCGCCATCCGCCCGTTCGAACGCGCCGACACCGATGCCGTGCTTGCCGTCTGGCGCGACGCATTCCCGCAGTACGACGAAGCCGGCGCGCCGCCGCACCGCGATCCGCTGCGATCGATCGAGCTGAAGCTCGCGACGCAGCCGGAGCTGTTCTTCGTCGCGACCTGCGGCGCACGGGTGGTCGGCACGCTGATGGCGGGTTTCGACGGACATCGCGGCTGGCTCTACTCGTTCGGTGTGTCGAACGACGCGCGGCGACTCGGCATCGGCCGCGCGCTGATCGCGCATGCGGAACGCGCGCTCGCCGCGCGCGGCTGCCTGAAGATCAATCTGCAGGTGCTGCCCGGCAACGACGATGCGTGCCGCTTCTATGCGGCGCTCGGCTATCGCGTCGAGGAACGCATCTCGTTCGGCAAGACGCTGCCGGCCGCCTGACGACGCCGGCAGTCGCCCTCCTCAGCGCGTGATCGGCCCCGCGTCCGGCAGCGGATTGCCGAGCGCGTCGGTCGGCACGGCCTGCTTCTCGAATGCCGCGAAATACGCGGCCCATTGCGTATCGCTCACGCGCACGATCAACGCGCCGTCCTGCCACACGTCGTTGTGATCGTTGTGGTCGTTGCCCGCGCGGTGCAGGTAGTTCGAGCCCGTCGAACCCTGGTTCATGTGCGTGTCGTGGATGCCGTTGCCTTGCGCATACGTGCGGCCGAACACGACGACGTCGAGCTCTTGCGACTGCGCGGCGTTGACTAGCCGCAGCAGTGACGGAATCGGCTCAGCGCTCTCCGTGCCGTCCATGACGGCGCTGGCGCGCCATGCGCCCGTCTCGTTCAGGATGTCGCTGCGCAGATAGTCGAGCGCCGGCAGCGCCGTTTGCCCGGTGAGATCCGTATAGCCTTCGGCCGCGGCCGCGAGCGTCGCCGTGACCGGATGATGGAAATCGTAGACGAGCTTGTAGTTCAGCAGGTCGTCCGCGTCGTTGGTGCCGACGTTGATCGCGACGTCCCAGTCGCCCGCCGGCAACGCGAGCGTCAGGTGAATGTGATACTGGATTTCGCTGCCGTGCGGCGAGCCCTTGAGCTTCGCCACCGACGTCACCTTCGCCTTCACGAAACCGTAGTCCAGACTCATGCGTGCTCTCCGTATCCCGATGGATCGACCATGCTACACAGCCCGCGTGTCGGTTTGCGGACGGCCGGTTGCGGACGGCCGGTAGCGGACGGCCGGTTGCGGACGGCCGGTGTCACTATCGAATCAATGGAGTCGCATCCGCGCGCACAGTTCGCCGTCGGGCGCGCCGCACGAAAAAAAGGCTGTCACGAGATCCCGTGACAGCCTTTCGAAAACCCTGGCGGGACACGCCGGCATCCGCCGCCGCGCCGCCCCGGGCCCGCTCATTCACCCAGATACGCGGCCCGCACCTTCGGATCGTCGAGCATCTGCTTCGCATCGCCTTCCATCGTGACCGTGCCCGAGTCCATCACGTAGCCGCGGTCGGCCGCCTGCAGCGCGAGGCGTGCGTTCTGCTCGACCAGCAGCACCGTGATGCCCTCCTTCGAGATCTCGCGCACCACTTCGAAGATCTTCTCGACCATGATCGGCGACAGGCCCATCGACGGCTCGTCGAGCAGCAGCAGCTTCGGCTTGGACAGAATCGCGCGCGACATCGCCAGCATCTGCTGCTCGCCGCCCGACAGCGTGCCGGCCAGCTGCGTCGCACGCTCCTTCAGGCGCGGAAAGAAGCCGAACATCCGGTCGACGTCCTTCTTGATCTGCTCGTTGTCGTTGCGCAGGTACGCGCCCATCTGCATGTTCTCGATGATCGACATCCGCGCGAAGATCCCGCGGCCTTCCGGCACCATCGCGAGGCCGCGCTTCAGGAGCTCATGCGACGGCACGCCCTTGATCGACTTGCCGTCGTACTCGATATCGCCCGCCGAATACGGCTTCAGACCCGTGATCGCCTTCATCGTCGTGGTCTTGCCTGCGCCGTTCGCGCCGATCAGCGTCACGAGCTCGCCCTGACGGACTTCCATGTCAACGCCCTTGACGGCCTGGATGCCGCCGTAGTTGACCTGCAAGCCCTTGATTTTCAACATTGCCGCTGCCATCAGTGCACCCCTGCGCCGAGATATGCCTCAATCACCTTCGGATTCTTCTGCACGTCCTGCGGCAGACCCTCGGCGATCACCTTGCCGTAATCGAGCACCGTCATCCGGTTACACAGACCCATCACGAGCTTCACGTCGTGCTCGATCAAGAGGATCGTGCGGCCATCCGAGCGGATCTTGTCGAGCAGGCGCGTGAGTTCGACCTTCTCGGTCGCGTTCATCCCGGCCGCCGGCTCGTCGAGCGCGAGCAGCTTCGGGTCGGTGGCAAGGGCCCGCGCGATTTCCAGCCGGCGCTGGTGGCCGTACGACAGGTTGCGCGACGTGTAGTCGGCGTACTGCAGCACGCCGACGTATTCGAGCAGCTCGATCGCACGCTCCTTGATCTCGCGCTCTTCCTTGCGCTCGGCCGGCGTCTGGAACACCGCGCCCAGCAGCCCGTGCTTGGTGCGCACGTGGCGGCCCACCATCACGTTCTCGAGTGCGGTCATCCCGCCGAACAGGCGGATGTTCTGGAACGTGCGCGCGATGCCCGTCTTCGCGACCTGGTGCACCGCGGTCGGCTTGTATTCCGTGCCATCCAGCTTGAACTCGCCGGAGTCCGGCGTGTAGAGGCCCGTGATCACGTTGAAGAACGTCGTCTTGCCGGCGCCGTTCGGGCCGATCAGCCCGTAGATCTCGCCTTCCTTGATCTCCAGGCCGACGTCGGACAATGCCTGCAGCCCGCCGAAGCGTTTGTTCACGCCCTGCACGGACAGTCGGATTTGCTTGTCGCTCATGTGTGTATCCCCTGTGTCCGTCGATTAAGCGCGCACCGGCTTCTTGCTGGCGCGCTTCGCCAGTTTCGCGATCTTGTCCTCATGCTTCGGCGCGGGCCACAGGCCTTCCGAGCGGTACAGCATGATGATCACCATCGCGAGGCCGTACAGCGCCTGGCGGATCACTTCCGTATCGACGATGTCGTGACCGAACAGCGCATGCTGCAGCGGGCTCATCGTCGAGCGCAGGAATTCCGGGAAGATCGCGAGCAGCACCGCGCCCAGGATCACGCCCGGGATGTGACCCATGCCGCCGAGCACGACGCAGGCGAGCACGACGATCGATTCCCAGAACGTGAACGATTCCGGCGACACGAAGCCCTGGAACGAACCGAACATCGCGCCCGACAGGCCGCCGAACGATGCGCCCATCGCGAACGCGAGCAGTTTCACGTTACGGGTGTTGATGCCCATCGCCTTCGCCGCGATCTCGTCTTCGCGGATTGCCGCCCACGCGCGGCCGATACGCGAGTGCTGCAGGCGCGTACAGACCCAGATCACCAGCAGCGAGCACAGCACGAACAGGTAGTAGTACATGTACACCGACGGCAGCTGGAAGCCGAACAGCGTGTGCGTTTGCGACAGGTTGAAGCCGCCGACGTGCACCGGATCGATGCCCGTGATCCCCTTCGGGCCGTTGGTGATGTTCACCGGACGGTCGAGGTTGTTCATGAAGATCCGGACGATTTCACCGAAGCCGAGCGTCACGATCGCCAGGTAGTCGCCGCGCAGGCGCAGCGTCGGCGCACCGAGCAGGATCCCGAAGGTGGCCGCCAGCGCCATCGCGATCGGCACGATGAGCAGGAACGGGATGTGCAGCCCGTTCGGCGCGAGCGCCGCGATCCACTCGAACTGCGAGGTCAGGTGCGGCGAGCTCAGGAGCGCCGCCGTGTACGCGCCCACCGCGTAGAACGCGATGTAGCCCAGGTCGAGCAGGCCGGCGAAGCCGACCACCACGTTCAGACCCAGCGCGAGCATCACGTACAGCATCGCGAAGTCGAGCACGCGGACCCAGTAGTTGCCGCCGGCCGAGCCGATGATGATCGGCGCCGCGATCACGAAGGCCGCGGTCAGGATGCCGATGATGACGGTCTTGGTGGTGTTGCGTTCTTCGACGAGCGACGTCGAGGATTCGATCGGTTGAATGGATGTCATGTTGTTTGCTCCCCTTCCGTTACGCGCGATCCGCGACACGTTCGCCCAGCAGGCCCGACGGACGGAACACCAGCACGATGATCAGCACGATGAAGGCGAACACGTCCTGGTAGTTACTGCCGAATACGCCGCCCGTGAGGTTGCCGATGTAGCCGGCACCGAGCTGCTCGATCAGGCCGAGCAGCACGCCGCCCACCATCGCGCCGCCGAGGTTGCCGATACCGCCGAGCACCGCCGCCGTGAACGCCTTCATACCGGGGATGAAGCCCATGTAGAAGTGCACGTTGCCGTATTCGGACGCGATCATCACGCCGGCCAGCGCGGCGAGCGCGGAGCCGATCATGAACGTCGCGGAAATCACGAAGTTCGGGTTCACGCCCATCAGGCTTGCCGTATTCGGGCTTTCGGCGATCGCACGCATCGCGCGGCCGAGCTTGGTCTTGTGCACGAGCAGCAGCAGGCCGCCCATCACGATGAACGCCACCGCGATGATCACGATTTCAGTGACCGAGATCACGGCGCCGGGCGTCGCGTCGGTCGCCTTGATCACGTTGATCGGATCGGTCGGCAGCAATTGCGGGAACGGCAGCGGGTTGCGCGACCAGATGATCATCGCGGCCGTCTGCAGCAGGATCGACACGCCGATCGCGGTGATCAGCGGGGCGAGGCGCGGCGCGCGGCGCAGCGGCCGGTACGCGACGCGCTCGATCGCGAAACCGACGAACGCACACACGACCGCCGCAATGCCCAAGCCGATCGTCAGCGTCGCGACGTTGCCGAGTCCGGGGAAATGGTTCTGCAGCACGGTGATGGCCGACAGCGCAACCATCGCGCCGATCATCAGCACGTCGCCGTGCGCGAAGTTGATGATGCCGAGAATGCCGTACACCATCGTGTAGCCCAACGCGATGATGGCGTACACACTGCCGAGCACCAGCCCGTTGAGAACCTGCTGGACGAAAATATCCATTTAAAGCTCCTTGGCCCATGCTGCCGGAGGACGTTGCGCCCCGCGGGTAAGCGAGGAATCGCGCCTTCTCGGCGACACTGCGGGTACTAGTCGATACCGGTAAGGGTGGATCGTCCCGGCGCGCGCCGCCCGGCCTGTACGGCCGGACCTGCCGCCGGAGCGGATACAAAAACGGCACCGCACTGTTCCGGTGCCATCAAGAGTCCTGTCGCTAAATCGTCACGACATCGAGGACGGTGTACTTGGCCTCCTTGAAGTCGTAGGGCAGCGTGCCGAAACGGCCGGCCTCCGGTTTACCGAAGTCCACGCCTTTTTCCGTCCGGGCCGGGGCGAACCCCGCGTCCGGGCAGATCAGGTTCCGCGCCGCGTCGCCCGCGGGCTCGACCACCTTGACGGCGCACATGCCATTGTCGCCAAGGATTTGCGCTCCGATGCCGGACGCCGTCGCCTGTTCGGCAAACCGGCCGTCCGCCGCCGCCCGCGCGGCGCCCGAACGGGCATCGCGAAGGTGGTGCCCGACTTTCGTCAGGACTGCGTCGGAATTCGTGAAACGAAGCAGGCCGCCCGCCGCGCCGCGGGTCGCGGCGACATGCCGTTTCGTCGAATCGAAATGAAAGGGGATCACTGACATCTGCACGCTGCCTGTGTTGCCCCGAAACCCGGGCGTCGGTCGTATGACGCGCCCTGCTGCCGCCGCATCACGGTCGGCGGCTCGTTGTCGGGCGAACCACGTGCCCGTCGCCCGGTTGGCCGCAGCGCTGCCGGCGAGTGCTGCCCGCCGTGCCGAATGCATGCCGATCTTCGGGCCCTGCGCGTTGAAATCCTCGATCGCCAAACGTGCCCCGTTATCCTTGTCACCGTCCGATTGCGCGATGCGGTACGCCGCCGGCGTCGCACGACCGGTTCCGGCAGCGTGCACGTCGCTGCTCGCCGGTACTGCGTATGCCGCAGCCTCCCCACCCGCCCCGTCGTCGCTCTTTTTGCTGCGACCGGCAAGCATTGCAACCGGTGCGGCGACGAACCTGGCGTAAGCCAACCTCACATGCATCGAATAGGTCTCCCGCGCCTTCCCAAAACCCGATTCCAAAGCCATTCCGGCCTGAAAACGGGCGCATTGTAACTCCATTTACAGGACGCCAATATTCCTGATTCGATGGGGTTTTCCTGCATTGCAACCAATTTTGAGAGACGGTTAAGCGCGGGGATAGCAACCGGGTTGCACTATTAATGTGAATAATGGTTGCGATCTCGTTTTTCATGACGCAAAAAAAAGCGCGCCCGGAGGCGCGCTTTTGGCGTACCGCGAGTGCGATGCGGCAATCAGACGGCGGGCGGCAGGTTCAAGCCGCGCGGCAGCGGAAACGACACGTTTTCCTCGATGCCGTCGAGTGCGCGGACGTTGCGCACGCCGAGCTCGCGCAGCCGCGCGATCACGGCCTGGGCGAGCACTTCGGGCGCCGATGCGCCGGCCGTCACGCCGATGCGGCGCTTGCCTGCGACCCACGCGGGATCGATCTGGTCGGGTGCGTCGACCATGTACGCGGCCACGCCGCGCTTCTCGGCCACTTCGCGCAGGCGGCTCGAATTCGAGCTGTTCGGGCTGCCGACGACGATCACGACGTCGCACTGCGGCGCCATGAACTTCACCGCATCCTGGCGATTCTGCGTCGCGTAGCAGATGTCCTGCTTCTTCGGCTCGCGGATCTTCGGGTACTTCGACTTCAGCGCGCCGATGATCTCGGCCGCGTCGTCGACGGACAGCGTCGTCTGCGTGACGAGCGCGATGCGCTCGGGATCGGCGAGCTCGAGCTTCTGGACGTCCTCGACGCTTTCGACGAGATGCATGCCGCGCTCGACCTGCCCCATCGTGCCCTCGACTTCCGGATGGCCCTTGTGGCCGATCATCACGATGTCGACGCCGTCCTGGCGCATCTTCGCCACTTCGACGTGCACCTTCGTGACGAGCGGGCAGGTTGCGTCGTAAATGCGCAGCCCGCGCACGTCCGCCTCGTCGCGCACGGCTTTCGACACGCCATGCGCGCTGAAGATCACGGTGTTGCCGGCCGGCACTTCCTCGAGTTCCTCGACGAAGATCGCGCCCTTCTTCTTCAGATCCTCGACCACGTACTTGTTGTGGACGATTTCGTGACGGACGTAGATCGGCGCACCGTGCATCGCGATCGCGCGCTCGACGATCTCGATGGCGCGGTCGACCCCTGCGCAGAAGCCGCGCGGCTGGGCCAGCAGGATTTCGGCATCGGCGGCGACGGTCTGCCCGGACAGCGTATCGGTGGTACTCATGATTACAGGATTCCGATGATTTTCACTTCGAACGTGAGCGCCTGGCCCGCGAGCGGATGATTGAAGTCGAACAGCGCCGAGGTTTCGCTGACTTCCTTCAGCACCCCTGCATAGCGGCCGCCGTCCGGCGCGTTGAACTCGATCAGCTCGCCCGGCGTGAAATCGTCGCCGACCATCCCGTTTTCGCGCAGCGTCGACAGCGTCACGCGCTGGAGCATGTCGGGATTGCGGGGACCGAACGCCTGCTCGGGGGTTAGCTGAAAAGTCGAATGGTCGCCGACCCGCAGCCCGAGCAGAATCTGTTCCAGCGAGGGCGCCAGTTGCCCCGCGCCGAGCAGCAGCGTGGCGGGCTTGTCGGAGAAGGTGTTGACGATGTCGGCGCCGTCGGCCAGTGCAAGCCGGTAATGCAGCGTGACATGGGAACCGGGCTTCACTTCGGATAGATCGATGAGGCTCATGAATTACTCGTGTTCGTCGGCGCCCGAACTGGCCGAAAGGCCCGGCGCAAAGCCAATATTGTAAGTCACCTGAGCGCGCAAGGCTGAAAGTGCGACGACGTCGCATCCACGCCCGCCGCCAATGGAGTTTCGCTCATGCTGTCACCCTGCCTCGCCGCCCCGGCGACCGAATGTCGCGACACCGTCGATGCCCCGGCCGCTCCAGCCCGCCACACGGGCGCGGCCCGGCCGCGCAAGCGTCGCCCGCGCAACTGGAAGCCGCATCTGCCGCGCGAGCGGTTGCTGGAACGCGGGCCGGCCGCGCTGACCGACGCGGAGCTGATCGCGCTGCTGCTCGGCACCGGCGGCGGCGGCCGGGATGTATTCGCCAGCGCCCGCGCGCTGCTCGCCCGGTTCGGCGACTCGCTGCGCGATATGCTCGATGCGGAGCCGGACGTGTTCGCCACGCACCCGGGCATCGGCACGGCGCGCTCAGCGGTGCTGATCGCCGTGACCGAGATCGTGCGGCGCGCGCTGGTCGAAAAAGCGCGCGAGCGGCTGCAGATCGACTCGCCGGGCGCGGTCGAGGACTATCTGCGGCTCAGGATCGGCACGCGTCCGCACGAGGTGTTCGTCACGCTGTACCTCGACGCCCGTCACGGCCTCATCGACGTGGAAGAAAGCGCCCGCGGCTCGCTGACGCGGATGGCCGTCTATCCGCGCGAGATCGTGCGGCGCGCGCTCGTGCTGAATGCCGCCGCGCTGATCATCGCGCACAACCACCCGTCCGGCGCGGTGCAGCCGAGCGCCGAAGACCGGCGGCTGACTCGCGTGCTCAACGAGGCGCTCGCACTCATCGACGCGAAGCTGCTCGATCACGTGGTCGTCGGCACCGCCGATACATTTTCGTTCGCGCGTGCCGGTTGGCTGTAGACTGTGGCCCGGCGACCCGCCCCGGGGGCGCCGCGACGATGAAGCGAAATTGGGTTTGATTTTTCTGAACTTTTTCTGCTAGAATCATCGTCTGTCTTTTTTCCAACCAGTTCTAGCCATCGAAGGGCCTTGTCTGTAAGGGCTTCGGCGTTCTGAGTGCAGCCATGGATCACGTGGCGGTACGATGGAACCTTCATCGGCGATCGAACCCCGAATTTAGCGTATTAGGAGTGCTCTCATGGCACGCGTATGCCAAGTAACTGGGAAAGCGCCGATGAGCGGCAACAACGTTTCCCACGCCAACAACAAGACCAAGCGTCGCTTCCTGCCGAACCTGCAAAACCGCCGGTTCTGGGTAGAGAGCGAAAACCGCTGGGTGCGCCTGCGCGTCTCGAACGCCGGCCTGCGCCTGATCGACAAGAACGGCATCGATTCCGTGCTCGCTGACCTGCGCGCACGCGGCGAAGCCTAAGCCCAAGGAGCATAATCATGGCAAAAGGCGCACGCGACAAGATCAAGCTCGAGTCGACCGCTGGCACGGGTCACTTCTACACGACCACGAAGAACAAGCGCAACATGCCGGAAAAGATGGCGATCAAGAAGTTCGATCCCGTCGTCCGCAAGCATGTGGAATACAAAGAAACCAAGATCAAGTAATCTCCGGTTTCTGCAGCCTGACGGCGACCAAAAAGCCCCGCACATGCGGGGCTTTTTGTTTTGCGCACGCGCGCGCGGGCCCGACGCGGTATGCTCTTCCCTTTCCGCGGCCACGGCCGACGGAACGCACAAGATCTAAAGCGTAACGATGGAGATGCAGCATGAAATTCGACGTGGCGATCGTCGGCAGCGGCCTGGCAGGGCTGTCGGTCGCACTCAACCTGGCCAGCACGCGACGTGTCGCGCTGATCGCGAAACGTTCGATGATGGAGGGGGCGAGCGATAACGCGCAAGGCGGTATCGCGGCTGTCCTCGACTCGGCGGATAGCATCCAGAACCACGTCGACGACACGCTGGTCGCCGGCGGCGGGCTGTGCGACGAAGGGGCGACGCGCTACATCGTCGAGCACGGCCGCGAAGCGATCGAATGGCTGATCTCGCAAGGCGTGCCGTTCACGAAGGACGATGCGGCCGAACTCGGCTTCCATCTGACGCGCGAAGGCGGCCACAGCCACCGCCGGATCATCCATGCGGCCGACGCGACCGGCCATGCGGTGCTTGCGACGCTGTCCGACCGCGCGCGCCAGCATCCGAACATCACGTTCTTCGAAAACCACCATGCGATCGACCTGATCACGTCGGACCGGCTCGGCCTGCCCGGCCGCCGCTGTCACGGACTGTATGCGCTCGACGTCGACAACGACCGCACGATCACGATCGAGGCGCCGCACACGGTGCTCGCGACCGGCGGCGCCGGCAAGGTCTACCTGTACACGACGAACCCCGACACCGCGACCGGCGACGGCATCGCGATGGCGTGGCGCGCGGGCTGCCGCGTGTCGAACATGGAATTCATCCAGTTCCACCCGACCTGCCTGTTCCATCCGTATGCGAAATCGTTCCTGATCTCGGAAGCCGTGCGCGGCGAAGGCGGCTTGCTGAAGCTGCCGGACGGCACGCGCTTCATGCCCGCGCACGATCCGCGCGCGGAACTCGCGCCGCGCGACATCGTCGCGCGCGCGATCGACTTCGAGATCAAGAAGCGCGGGATCGACTGCGTGTATCTCGACATCAGCCATCAGCCGGAAGCGTTCCTGCGCGAACACTTCCCGACGATCCACGCGCGCTGCCTCGAATTCGGCATCGACATCGCCCGGCAGCCGATTCCGGTCGTGCCGGCCGCGCACTACACGTGCGGCGGCGTCGTCACCGACCTCGCTGGGCGCACCGATCTCGCGGGCCTGTATGCGGTCGGCGAAACGTCGTACACGGGGCTGCACGGCGCGAACCGGCTCGCGAGCAATTCGCTGCTCGAATGCCTCGTGATCGGCCGCGCGGCGGCCGAGGCGATCGAGGCGGCCGGCTTCGACGCCGAAACGCCGGCCACGCTGCCCGCATGGGACGAAAGCCGCGTGTCGGATGCGGACGAGGAAGTCGTCGTGGCGCACAACTGGGACGAGCTGCGCCGGCTGATGTGGAACTACGTCGGCATCGTGCGTACCGACAAGCGTCTCGAACGCGCGAAGCACCGCTTGTCGCTGCTGCGCGACGAGATCCACGAGTACTACGCGAATTTCCGCGTGACGCGCGACCTGCTCGAACTGCGCAATCTGGTCGACGTCGCGACGCTGATCGTGAAGAGCGCATACTCGCGCCGCGAAAGCCGCGGGCTGCACTACAGCCGCGACTGGCCGCACACGCTGCCGAAGGCGCTGCCGAGCGTGCTCACGCCGCGCTCGCGCCGCTGACCGGTACGCCCTCCCGGGGGCGGCCGCCATACAGAAAAAGGCCGTTGGCGCTTGCACGCCAACGGCCCTTTTCGTCAGACGACATGCCGCGAGGTCAGTCGACGATCCGCATCGAATAGTCGGTCGCGCGCACGTCCTTCGTCAGTGCGCCGATCGAGATGCGGTCGACGCCCGTTTCCGCGAACGTGCGCACCGTATCGAAATTGACGCCGCCCGACACTTCGAGCACGGCCTTGCCGGCCGCGACGCGCACCGCTTCGCGCATCATGTCGAGCGTAAAGTTGTCGAGCAGCACCGATTGCGCGCCATGCGCGAGCGCCGTGTCGAGCTGCGCGAGCGTCTCGACTTCGACCTGCACCGGCACGCCGGAATCCAGCGCAAACGCCGCATCGAGGGCTTCGCCGACGCCGCCTGCTGCCGCGATGTGGTTTTCCTTGATCAGGATGCCGTCGTAAAGCGCGAGACGCTGGTTCTCGCCGCCGCCGACCCGCACCGCGTACTTCTGCGCGAGCCGCAGGCCCGGCAGCGTCTTGCGCGTATCGAGGATCTTCGCGCGCGTGCCTTCGACGCGATCGACGTAACGACGCGTCGCGCTCGCGACGCCCGACAGCAGTTGCAGGAAATTCAGCCCGTTGCGCTCGGCCGTCAACAGTGCGCGCGCCGGCCCTTCGAGTTCGCAGACGGTCGAATCCGGCGTCATCCGGTCGCCTTCTCGATAGCGCCACTGCACGACGATCGACGGATCGATCCGCGCGATGACGGCCTCGAACCATGGCACGCCGCACAGCACCGCTTCCTCGCGCACGATGATGCGCGCACGGCGCCGCTCGCCGGCCGGCACGAGCCGCCCGGTCTGGTCGCCCGTGCCGACGTCTTCGGCGATCGCATCGACGACGTTGCGCGCGATTGCTTCCTCGAATGCCGCACCGTATTGCGCGCGGACGACCTCGAACAGCGGAGAGACTGCGGTCGTAACGGCGCCTTCCGGCGCGCCGCCCTCAAGCAAGGCGGCCGCCCCTTCGGAGGGCGCGGTGCACGGGACCAGAGTGAGCGCCGAAGCGCCAACTTCGGTCGACAGCGGACGAATATGAGCGCGGGAGCCGGTCATTACGCAGCCCCCACGTTCGCGAACAGTTGCTGGTCGCGCTGCAGATCGCCGCTCGCCTGCACGCGCTTCTTGTGCGCCGCTGCGAAATCGAGCATTCGGTCGATCGGCAGACGCGCACGCACGCCGATCGCGGGATCGACGAAGATCTCGTTGTGACCGCGCTCGAGCACGTCGGCGAGGTTCGCGAGGCCGTTCATCGCCATCCACGGGCAATGCGCGCAGCTCTTGCAGGTCGCGCTGTTGCCGGCCGTCGGCGCGGCGATGAAGGTCTTGCCGGGCGCCGCGAGCTGCATCTTGTGAAGGATGCCGAGATCGGTCGCGACGATGAAGTGCGTCGCGTCGAGCTTCACGGCGGCGTCGATCAGTTGCGTCGTCGAGCCGACGACGTCCGCCTGCGCGACGACGTTTTCCGGCGACTCGGGATGCACGAGCACCTTTGCGTCCGGATATTCGGCGCGCAGCAGGTCGAGCTCGATGCCCTTGAATTCGTCGTGGACGAGGCACGAACCCTGCCACAACAGCATGTCCGCGCCAGTTTTCTTCTGGATGTAGCTGCCGAGATGGCGATCGGGTGCCCAGATGATCTTCTCGCCCCGCGCGTGCAGGTCGGCGACGATCTCGAGGCCGATCGACGACGTGACCATCCAGTCCGCGCGCGCCTTCACGGCGGCACTGGTGTTCGCGTAGACGACGACTGTGCGATCGGGATGCGCATCGCAAAACGCGGAGAATTCGTCGGCCGGGCAGCCGAGATCGAGCGAGCAGGTCGCATCGAGGTCGGGCATCAGCACGCGTTTGCCAGGGCTCAGGATCTTCGCGGTTTCGCCCATGAAGCGCACGCCGGCGACGACGAGCGTCTGCGCATCGTGGTCACGGCCGAAGCGGGCCATTTCGAGCGAATCGGCGACGCAGCCGCCTGTTTCATCGGCCAGTTCCTGCAGCTCGGCATCCACGTAGTAGTGAGCGACGAGCACGGCCTTTTCACGTGCGAGCAGCGCCTTGATGCGCGCTTTCAGTGCAGCGCGCTCCTCGGGGGACGGCGCGTCGGGCACCTTGGCCCATGCTTGCCCCACGCCGCACACGGTCCCTGCTGCGACGGGCCGGTCGTACTCGACGGGTTTGATCGTCGATTGCATCTCCATATCTCCTGTCGACCAGAGTTAGTGCTTTAGCACTTACTCTGGTCCCATGCTTCGCGGTCGACCAGAGTCAGTGCTTTAGCGCTTCCTCCGATCCCATCCTCTGCGCACGCCCGGGGCATCGAATGCACTGCCCCAAGCCTCATACCAATCCACCCTGCCGATCGGCCTTCAAAAACCGGCGGCCCAAATGAAAAAACCCCGCCAACGCGGGGTTTGTGACGTCCTTAGATTCTAATCGATTTCGAATCAGGCGTAGCGACGCAGACGTGTCGCGAATTCCTGCAGCGCCTTGATGCCGCTTTGTTCCGCGCGATGGCACCAATCCTGCAATTGCGCGAGCAGCTGTTCGCGCGATGCGGTCGAGCGATCCCAGATCGCGGCCAGATCCTGGCGCAGCTGGAAGTACGTCTGCAGCTTCTGGCTGTTCGCGAAGATTTCCGGCAGCAGCTTCTTCTGCGGCTCGTCGAGGCCGTCGGCGTCCTTGTGGAACCACTTGCGCGCGCCGCGCATCAGCTGGTACTTCTCGCTCGAACCGAGCTCCTTCAGGTGCGCGAGCTCCTGGCGGTAGGCACGCTTGACGGCCTTGCCGTAGCGCGCCATCACTTCGTAGCGGTTCGACAACACGGCCTGCAGCGTTTCCTGGTCGAGCACCGTCTTCGGCTTGTTCAGGCGCGGCGTCGGCGCGACCTTCTTCACCTTCGCGAGACCGAACGCCGACATGATGCGGATGTACATCCAGCCGATGTCGAACTCGTACCACTTGTTCGACAGCTTCGCCGACGTCGCGAACGTGTGGTGGTTGTTGTGCAGCTCTTCGCCGCCGATCACGATGCCCCACGGGAACAGGTTCGTGCTCGCATCGGCCGAGTTGAAGTTGCGGTAGCCCCAGAAGTGCCCGAAGCCGTTCACGACACCGGCTGCCCAGAACGGAATCCAGACCATCTGCACGGCCCACACGGTCAGGCCGAGCACGCCGAACAGCGCGACGTCGAGCACCATCATCAGGCTCACGCCGAGGATCGGGTACTTCGAGTACAGATTGCGCTCGATCCAGTCGTTCGGCGTGCCGTGGCTGAACTTGCGCATCGTTTCTTCGTTCTTCGCTTCCGCGCGATACAGCTCCGCGCCTTCGAGGAACACCTTCCAGATCCCGCGCGTCTGCGGGCTGTGCGGATCTTCCTCGGTTTCGCACTTCGCGTGGTGCTTGCGATGGATCGCGGCCCACTGGCCCGTCAGCATGCCGGTCGTCATCCACAGCCACATGCGGAAGAAGTGGCTCGCGATCGGATGCAGCTCCAGCGCGCGGTGCGCCTGGCAGCGATGCAGGTAGACCGTCACGCCGATGATCGTGACGTGCGTGACGGCGAGCGCGAACAGCGCGACCTGCCACCACGAAAAACGCAGGAGCCCGTGGGAAAGAAAATCGAGCAGGGAATTCAACAAGGCAGTTACCTGTGGTGAGAGCGACGCCGGCCGAACCGACGTCATAAAAATGAAAGCATACCGCGTGTAGACCGGAATTTTACTTCAACCGTTCCAAGTCTTTGTAAAAAATGAATATTTTCTTGTGTTGACGCAAGGCGGACAGTCCATCTCCGGACCCGGAAAGCCCCGCGATCCCGTTCTGGCCGTCGAATTTACCGATTCTGGCCGGCGCGCCGCGCCTTAGGCCGCCGACGCCTGCCCGTCCACCGGGCCGACACCGGCCACGGGCACGCCCTGCGCCACCACGCCGGTCGCCGCAAGACCGTCGGGCAGGCCGACCACGCGCACTTCGCGCTGCGGGAACGGGATCGAGATCCCGTGCTCGCCGAACAGCCGCCAGATGTTGCGGTTCACGGCCGAACGCACGCCCGACGTGCCCGTCGCCGCATCCTCGATCCAGAAACCGAGCTCCAGATCGATCCCGTCCGCGCCGAAGCCGACCAGGTACGGGGCCGGCGCCGGCTCCGCGAGCACGCGCGGCACCCCCTTCGCAGCTTCCGCCAGCACCGACAGCGCCTGCTCGACGTCGTTCGTATAGGCAACCTGCACGGCGACCTTCGCGTAGCCGCGCGTCAGGTACGACGACTGGTTCTGCACGACGTCCGTGATCAGCTTCTCGTTCGGAATCAGCGTCTCGTTGCCGTCGAGGCCGCGCACGACCGTATAGCGCGTGCGAATCTGCGTGACGACGCCCTGCAGCCCGCCGACGCTGATCGCATCCCCGAGCCGCAGCGAGCGATCGAGCAGGATGATGAAGCCCGACACGTAATTGCTGGCGACCTTCTGCAGGCCGAAGCCGAGGCCGACGCCCAACGCGCCGCCGAACACGCCGAGCACCGTCACGTCGATGCCGACGAGCGACAGCCCGATCAGGATCGCCGCGAACACGAGCAGCGCGCGGCCGACCCGCGACAGCACGACCTTCAGGTTCGCGTCGAGCGTGCGCGCGCGCGCGAGGCGATCCTCGAGCACCGAGCCGAGCCACATCGCGACCATCAGCGTCACGCACACCCACAGCGCGCCGGAGATCACCGACAGCAGCGTGAGATGCGCATTGGCCACGCGGAACTGCACGCTGTCGAGCCAGCCGAGCACGTCGCGCTGGATGCCGAGCACGGTCAGCACCATCGCGGCCCACACGACGGTCGACACGATCTTCTCGACGATCGACAGCCACGCATGCGTGTGGCCGTCGCGCGCAAACACGCGCCGCGCGAAGAAGAACAGCACGTAGATCAGCCCGATGCCGAACAGCGGCACGAGCGCGAGCGACAGCAGCGACGTCGACATGAACGGGTCGAACGCGAGCTGCGCAACGCCGACGAAAATGCCGCCGAACAACGGAAACAGCGCGCGTTTCAGGCTATCCGCGCCCGCACCGGGCGCGCGTCCGGCCGCCCTGCGGCGCGCATCGATCCGGCCGTGCACGAAGCGCGCGGCCAGCCATGCGAAACACAGTGCGCCGACGAGGATCGCCGCCTGCCAGATCATCACCGGCTGGTGGAAATCGCGAATCACCGAGGCCAGCCGGCGCGACAGCAGGCGGCTTTGCAGACTCTCCATCGTCCGTCCGCGCCGCCGTTACTGCGCGCGCCGTTCGAGCACCGCGGCGAAGAAGCCGTCGGTCGCGTGGCGGTGCGGCCACAGCGACAGGTAGTCGCCGGTCTCGATCTCGATGCGCTGGTCGGCCAGCACCTGCTGCGCGGGCACCAGCACGAACTCCGGATGGTCGGCCAGGAACTGCTCGACGATCGCTTCGTTCTCCGCGTGGAGCACGCTGCAGGTCGCGTACACGAGCCGGCCGCCCTTCTTCACAAGACGCGCGGCGCTCGCGAGGATCGACGCCTGCTTCGGTGCGAGCTCCTCGATCGACGTGCGCGTCTGGCGCCACTTCAGGTCGGGATTGCGGCGCAGCGTGCCGAGGCCGCTGCACGGCGCGTCGACCAGCACGCGGTCGATCTTGCCGGCGAGCCGCTTGATCTTCGCATCGTGCTCGCTGTCGATCAGCACCGGGTTCACGTTCGACAGCCCGCTGCGCGCGAGGCGCGGCTTGAGCTTGGTCAGGCGCTTTTCCGACACGTCGAACGCGTAAAGGCGCCCGGTCGAGCGCATCATCGCGCCGAGCGCGAGCGTCTTGCCGCCGGCGCCCGCGCAGAAATCGACGATCATCTCGCCGCGGCGCGGCGCGACCAGCGAGCACAGCAGCTGGCTGCCCTCGTCCTGCACCTCGATCTGCCCTTCCTGGAACAGTTGCAGGCGCGTGAGCGCCGGCTTGCCGACGACGCGCACGCCCTGCGGCGCGAACGGCGTCTCGCCCGCGTCGATGCCGTTCGCGCGCAGCGCGTCGATCACCTGGTCGCGCGTCGCCTTCTGCACGTTGGCGCGCAGGTCGAGCGGCGCCGGGTAGTTCAGCGCGGCGGCGAGCTGCGCGAGCTCCTCGGCGTCGAAACGGGCAGACAGCGCCTGGTAGATCCAGTCCGGCAGGTTCGTGCGCACGCGCACCGGCAGGCTCGCCGGATCGATCTTCGACACGTGCTCGAGCCACGCGGCTTCAGTGTCGGACACGAACGGCTTCAGCGCATTGCGGCCGAGCGTCTGCATCAGGCCCAGCAGCGTGAGGCGCCGTGCAGGGCTGCCCGTGCCGCTCTCGGCGAGGTGCGAAAACTCCATCTTCCGGCGCAGCACCGCGAACACCGCCTCGGCGATCACGCCGCGCTCGGCGTGGCCGAGCTTCGGATGCGCGCGGAAGAACCGGCTCGTCGTCGCGTCGGCGGGGCCGGTGAACTTCAGCACCTCCGCCAGCAAGGTCTCGGTCTGGCCAATCAGGAATCCGTGCAGCTTCATACACCCTCGCTCGTTTCGGTATGCGGTTGATCCGCGAAAATCCAGCGCGCCTCTTCCGGCGCCACCACTGCCCGGCCGTTCTCGAGGCGCAGGCGCCCCTCGACGAACCAGCGCACCGCACGCGGATACAGCACGTGCTCGACCGTCAGCACGCGCCGTGCGAGCGCCGCCGCGTCGTCGCCCGCACGCACGGGCACCGCGCCCTGCGCGACGATTGCGCCGCTGTCGAGTTCGGGAATCACGAAATGCACGCTCGCGCCATGCAGCGCGACGCCGGCATCCAGCGCCTGCTGGTGCGTGTGGATGCCCTTGAAGCTCGGCAGCAGCGACGGGTGGATGTTCAGCAGCCGGCCTTCATATCGTCTGACGAAATCGGGCGTCAGGATGCGCATGAAGCCGGCGAGCACGACGAGATCGGGCGCGAAACGGTCGATCTCGGCGGCGAGCGCCGCGTCGAAGCTGTCACGGCCGTCGAACGACCGGTGGTCGACCACCGCGGTCGCCACCCCGTGCGACGCGGCAAAAACCAGGCCGGCCGCGTCGGGCCGGTTGGCGATCACGGCGGCGACCTGGGCCGGCCAGCGTTCCTGCGCGCACGCGCGGACGATGGCCTCCATGTTGCTGCCGCGACCGGAAATCAGGATCACGAGTTTTTTCATCCGCGAATTTTACCATTCGCCCCCGCGTTTCCCCCCTTCTCGGCCGCCGGGCCGCCCGAACGTTTATAATCTTCTGCTTTGCGGCATCCCACCGCCCAATCCCCCGACGCTGCATCCGCTATCGTGAAAGTCTTCCGCGGCCTGCCCAACGCCGAGAGCCGCGCGCCGTGCGCGCTGACGATCGGCAACTTCGACGGTGTCCATCGCGGCCACCAGGCCCTGCTCGCGCGCGTGCGCGCGGCAGCGGACGCGCGCGGCCTGCCCGTGTGCGTGATGACCTTCGAGCCGCACCCGCGCGAATTCTTCAATCCGGCCGGCGCGCCGCCGCGCATCGCGATGCTGCGCGACAAGCTGGAAGCGCTGCGCGAGCACGGGGTCGACCGCGTCGTCGTCGAGCACTTCAACCACACGTTCGCGAGTCAGTCGCCGCAGGCGTTCGTCGAACGCACGCTGGTCGGCGGGCTGCACACGCGCTGGATGATGGTCGGCGACGATTTCTGCTACGGCGCGAAGCGCGCGGGCACCTTCGACACGCTGAAGGCGGCCGGCGAACAGTACGGTTTCGAAGTCGAGCAGATGGGCACGGTCTCCGGCAGCGACGGCACGCGCATCTCCAGCTCCGGCGTGCGCGCCGCGCTCGCCGCGGGCGATCTCGACGCGGCCGCGCAGGCGCTCGGCCACGGCTACGCGATCAGCGGCCACGTCGCGCACGGGCTGAAGCTCGGCCGTGACCTCGGCTTCCCGACCCTGAACCTGCCGATCGCGCACAAGCGGCCGGCGCTCGCGGGCATCTTCGTCGTGCAGGTGCACGGCCTGGGCCCCGCCCCGCTGCCGGGCGTCGCGAGCCTCGGGCTGCGCCCGACCGTCGACGATTCCGGCCGCGTGCTGCTCGAAGTCCACCTGCTCGACTGGCACGGCGATGCGTACGGCAAGCTGATCCGCGTCGAATTCCTGAAGAAGCTGCGCGACGAGGCGAAGTTCGACGATCTCGAGGCGCTGTCGCGCGCGATCGCACTGGACGTCGCGAATGCGCGCGCGTACTTCGTCGAGCGCGCCCGCGCGCCGGGCAGCCGCGCGACCGGCTTCTCGACGTCGGCGACCGACCGAATTAGCTGATCCGGCCAGCGGCGCCACGCGCCGCGCCCTCGCGCCGCCCACACGCGCGCATCCCCGATTCACGACGCACGAGCGTCCCTCGATTTAGATAGCGATCCCATCATGAGCAACAAGAAAGCCGATTCGAAACCGCAGGCCAAGTATCCGGTCAACCTGCTCGACACGCCGTTCCCGATGCGCGGCGACCTGCCCAAGCGCGAGCCGCAATGGGTCAAGGAATGGGAAGAGCGCGGCATCTACGAAAAGATCCGCGCGGCCAGCAAGGGCCGGCCGAAGTTCATCCTGCACGACGGCCCCCCGTATGCGAACGGCGACATCCACCTCGGGCACGCGGTCAACAAGATCCTGAAGGACATCGTCGTCAAGTCGCGCAACATGGCCGGCTTCGACGCACCGTACGTGCCGGGCTGGGATTGCCACGGGATGCCGATCGAGATCCAGATCGAGAAGCAGTTCGGCAAGTCGCTGCCGGCGGCCGAAGTGATGAGCAAGGCGCGCGCGTACGCGACCGAGCAGATCGAGAAGCAGAAGGTCGGCTTCAAGCGCCTCGGCGTGCTCGGCGACTGGGCGAATCCGTACAAGACGATGAACTTCGTCAACGAGGCGGAAGAGATCCGCGCGCTCGGCAAGATCATCGAGAAGGGTTACGTGTACCGCGGGCTGAAGCCGGTGAACTGGTGCTTCGACTGCGGCTCGGCGCTCGCCGAGGCGGAAGTCGAGTACAAGGACCGCACCGACCCGACGATCGACGTGATGTTCGCGTTCGCAGAACCGGAAAAGACCGCGCAGGCGTTCGGCCTGCCGGCCCTGCCGCGCGCGGAAGGCGGCATCGTGATCTGGACCACCACGCCGTGGACGATCCCCGCGAACCAGGCGCTGAACCTCCATCCGGAAATCGTCTACGCGCTGGTCGACACCGAGCGCGGGCTGCTGATCATCGCGGAAGAGCGCGTCGAAGCATGCATGACCGACTTCAAGCTGACCGGCCGCGTCGTGGCGACCGCGCCGGGCGTGAAGCTCGCGGGCCTGCGCTTCCACCACCCGCTCGCATCGGCTCACCCCGGCTACAAGCGCACCGCACCCGTGTACCTCGGCGACTACGTGACGACCGACACGGGTACCGGCGTCGTGCACTCGTCACCCGCGTACGGTATCGAGGACTTCGTGTCGTGCAAGGCACACGGGATGACCGACTCGGACATCATCAACCCGGTGATGGGCGACGGCCGCTACATCGAATCGCTGCCGCTGTTCGGCGGCCTGTCGATCTGGGACGCAAACCCGAAGGTCGTCGACGCGCTGAACGCGGCCGGCTCGCTGCTGCGCAGCGAGCACTACAAGCACAGCTACATGCACTGCTGGCGCCACAAGACGGCGATCATCTACCGCGCGACGTCGCAGTGGTTCGCCGGCATGGACGTGACGCCGCGCGACGGCGGCAAGACGCTGCGCGAAACCGCGCTCGAAGGCATCGACGCCACCGCGTTCTACCCGTCGTGGGGCAAGCAGCGCCTGTTCAGCATGATCGCGAACCGTCCCGACTGGACGCTGTCGCGCCAGCGCCAGTGGGGCGTGCCGATGGCGTTCTTCGTGCACAAGGAAACCGGCGAGCTGCATCCGCGCACGCTCGAGCTGCTCGAGGAAGTCGCGAAACGCGTCGAGCAGTCGGGCATCGAGGCGTGGCAGACGCTCGATCCGCGCGAGCTGATCGGCGACGACGCGAACCTGTACGAAAAGAACCGCGACACGCTCGACGTGTGGTTCGATTCGGGCACGACGCACTGGCACGTGCTGCGCGGCTCGCACAAGGATCAGCTGCAGTTCCCGGCCGACCTCTACCTCGAAGGCTCGGACCAGCACCGCGGCTGGTTCCACTCGTCGCTGCTGACCGCGTCGATGATCGACGGCCGCGCGCCGTACAAGGGGCTGCTCACGCACGGCTTCACGGTCGACGGCGAAGGCCGCAAGATGAGCAAGTCGCTCGGCAACGGCATCGACCCGCACGAAGTCGCGAACCGTCTCGGCGCGGAGATCATCCGCCTGTGGATCGCCTCGACCGACTACTCGGGCGAGCTCGCGATCTCCGAGGAAATCCTGAAGCGCGTGACCGAAGGCTATCGCCGCATCCGCAACACGCTGCGCTTCCTGCTCGCGAACCTGTCGGACTTCGACTTCGCGCAGCACGCCGTGCCGGTCGACGAATGGCTCGAGATCGACCGCTATGCGGTCGCGTTCTCGCAGCAGCTGCAGACGGAGCTGCTCGGCCACTACGAGAAGTACGAATTCCACCCGGTCGTCGCGAAGCTGCAGACGTACTGCTCGGAAGACCTCGGCGGCTTCTACCTCGACGTGCTGAAGGACCGCCTGTACACGAGCGCGGCCGATTCGCGCGCACGCCGCTCCGCGCAGACCGCGCTGTACCACCTGACGCACGGGCTGCTGCGCGTGCTCGCACCGTTCCTGTCGTTCACCGCGGAAGAAGCGTGGAAGGTGTTCCAGCCGGCCAGCGACACCGTGTTCACGGAAACGTACTACGCGTATCCGGAAGTGGCCGGCTCGGCCGCACTGATCGAGAAGTGGGCGCTGCTGCGCGACGTGCGCGGCAACGTGACGAAGGCGCTCGAGGAAGCACGCACCGCGAATCGCATCGGTTCGTCGCTGCAGGCCGAAGTGGCCGTGCACGCGAGCGGCGCGCGCTACGATGCGCTGACGAGCCTCGGCGACGACCTGAAATTCGTGCTGATCACGTCGGCGGCGACGGTCGTGAAGGTCGACGACGAAGCGCAGGAAAGCGTCGACGTCGCGGCGTCGAAGTACCAGAAGTGCGAACGCTGCTGGCACTACCGCGAGGACGTCGGCGCGCACACCGACCACCCGACGCTGTGCGGACGCTGCTTCTCGAACCTGTTTGAAAACGGCGAAATCCGGAGCGCGGCTTAACTATGGCAAAAACCCTGTCGAAACCGGCCAGCGGCGCGCTCGCGCCCTGGCTCGGCATTTCGCTGATCGTGATCCTGTTCGACCAGCTGTCGAAAATTGCGATCCTGAAAACGTTCGCGTACGGCGCGCAGCATGCGCTGACGTCGTTCTTCAGCCTCGTGCTGGTGTACAACCGCGGCGCCGCGTTCGGCTTCCTGTCGACCGCGAGTGGCTGGCAGCGCTGGGCGTTCACCGCGCTCGGCGTCGGCGCGACGCTCGTGATCTGCTTCCTGCTGCGCCGCCATGGCCAGCAGCGGCTGTTCAGCCTGTCGCTCGCGCTGATCCTCGGCGGCGCGCTCGGCAACGTGATCGACCGGCTGGTCTACGGCCACGTGATCGACTTTCTCGATTTTCACCTCGGCGGCTGGCACTTCCCGGCGTTCAACCTCGCCGATTCCGCGATCACGGTCGGCGCGGTGCTGCTGATCTACGACGAACTGCGTCGCGTGCGCGGCTCGCGCTGAGCGCGCATACTCGGTGTCGACGGCCGGCTTCGCGCCGGCCGTTCCGTTTGACCCTTGGAGGCCTGAGTTGGCACACGCAGAACTCGCTGGAAAACACCTCGTTCTCGGCCTGACGGGCGGCATCGCCTGCTACAAGATCGCCGAGCTCACCCGGCTGCTGACAAAGGCAGGCGCGACCGTGCAGGTCGTGATGACCGAAGCCGCCGCGCAATTCATCACGCCCGTCACGATGCAGGCGCTGTCCGGCCGGCCTGTTTATACGAACCAGTGGGACGCGCGCATCGACAACAACATGGCGCACATCGACCTGTCGCGCGAAGCCGACGCGATCGTGATCGCGCCCGCGTCGACGGATTTCCTCGCGAAGCTCGCGCACGGATTCGCGGACGACCTGCTGTCGACGCTGTGCGTCGCGCGCGACTGTCCGCTGCTCGTCGTGCCCGCGATGAACCGCCAGATGTGGCAGAACCCGGCCACGCAACGCAATGCCGCGCAACTGCGCGCCGACGGCGTGTCGGTGCTCGGCCCTGATTCGGGCGCGCAGGCCTGCGGCGAAGTCGGCGACGGCCGCATGCTCGAACCCGAGGCGATCTATGAAGCCATCGTCGCGCACTTCGCACCGAAGGTGCTCGCGCACCGTCGCGTGCTGATCACGGCCGGCCCGACGTTCGAGCCGCTCGACCCGGTGCGCGGCCTCACGAACCGCTCGAGCGGCAAGATGGGTTTCGCGCTCGCGCGCGCCGCGCAGCAGGCCGGCGCCGACGTGCATCTCGTCGCGGGGCCGGTCGCGCTCGACACGCCGTGGGGCGTGACGCGCCAGGACGTGCAGACCGCGCAGCAGATGTACGACGCGGTCATGCACGCGGTATCCGACGCGGACATCTTCATCGCGGTGGCCGCGGTCGCCGACTGGCGCGTCGACCATCCCGCCGAGCACAAGATGAAGAAGACGGCCGATCGCAAGATGCCGGCGCTCGCATTCGTCGAGAACCCCGACATCCTCGCATCGGTCGCGGCGCTGCCCGATCCGCCGTTCTGCGTCGGTTTCGCCGCCGAAAGTGGCGACCTCGACGTGCATGGTGACGAAAAGCGCAAGCGCAAGAACGTGCCGCTGCTGGTCGGCAACCTCGGCCCGCTGACGTTCGGCCGCGACGACAACGAAGTCGTGCTGTTCGAGGCAGCCGGGCTCACGCGCCTGCCGCGCGCGCCGAAGGACGAGCTCGCGCACGCGCTCGTCGCCGAAATCGCGAAGCGCCTGCCCGACAATCACCTGATCTGATCTATTGCGCGGCGGCACGCGCCGCCGAGCCCTTCCCGACCGATTCGACGACCGCATGAAACTCGACCTGAAGATTCTCGACGCGCGCATGCGCGACTACATGCCCGCCTACGCCACCACCGGCAGCGCGGGCCTCGACCTGCGCGCATGCCTCGACGCACCCGTCACGCTGCAGCCGGGCGAAACGACGCTGGTGCCGACGGGCCTCGCGATTCATCTCGCGGATCCCGGCTATGCGGCGCTGATCCTGCCGCGCTCGGGCCTCGGCCACAAGCACGGGATCGTGCTCGGCAACCTCGTCGGCCTGATCGATTCCGACTACCAGGGCCAGCTGATGGTGTCGACGTGGAACCGCGGCCAGACCGAATTCGTGCTGAACCCGTTCGAGCGGCTCGCGCAGCTCGTGATCGTGCCGGTCGTGCAGGCGCAGTTCAACATCGTCGACGATTTCGCGCAAAGCGATCGCGGCGAAGGCGGCTTCGGCAGCACCGGCCGTCACTGAACGGCGTGATACGAAAAGGGGGCCTCGCGGCCCCCTTTCCTTTTTCCGTTTCCACTCACCGATCGGCCGTCTGCGCAATCCGCGCGGGCGCGAGTTCGCGTCGGCGTGCCTGCGCGATGCTCGCATAGATCACCAGCGCGACCAGCACACCGAGCAGCACCGCCGACGAGCCGACCGTGCCGAGCGCGAGCCCGCCCTTGGCGACCGGTTTCGTCAGCAGGTCGCCGACCGTCGCGCCGAACGGACGCGTGAGCACGAACGCGGCCCAGAACAGCAGCACGCCGGAGATCCGCGTGAAGTAATGCGCGAGCACGATCGCCGCGAGCAGCGCGCCGATCAGCAGCGCGCCGCCGCCGAAGCCGAGCCCCGAGCTGTCCGCGAGGAAATCGCCGAGCGCGGTGCCGAGCGTGTTCGAGAACAGGATCGCGATCCAGTACAGCAGCTCGACCTTGCGCGTGCGGATCAGGTCGACCGACAGCGACGCGCCGCTCAGGCGCCACACCGCGAAGATCGCCAGCAGGATCGCGACGAGAATCGACGAGCCGGCCGCGTAGCCGAGGCCGAGCGTGCGGTCCATGAAATCGGACATCGTCGTGCCCGCGGTGCTCGTCGCAACGATCACGGCCCAGTAAATGGCCGGGCGATAGCCGGTCGTCCTGAGCTGCGCACCGAGCGTGACGAGAAAGAAACCGAACAGCAGGATCGAGCTCACCGCGTAGCCGACGTTCAGCGTCATCGACAGCAGGTCGCCGCCGGTTTCGCCGAGCGTCGTCGCGCAGATCTTCATGATCCAGAACGCGAGCGTGATTTCGGGAAGTTTGTTCATTCGAACCCCTTTTTACAGGAAAGCAGCGAGCCGGCGTGGGCCGGGCCGCCATGCAGACAGGTTCGAATCTTATCGCCGCCGGCTTAACGCAACCTTAGCGGCCTCGCCTCGCCGCGCGGGCCACCGCCCGCGGCGTGCGCTCACGCATCAACGCGCGTGCTGGTGCCGGTAGTGCAGCGCATACGCGAGCGTCAGCAGCACGGCGAACACGACACCGACCACCATCGTCATCCGGAATTCGCGGGTGAACGCGGTCGTGAGCAGGACCGCGCCGACGAGCCCCGCGCCGAGCAGGCTGCCGAACGGGTGGCCCCACATCCGGAATGCGAGCGCCGGGCCACGATACCGCGCGCGAAAGCGCAGGTGCGTGACGAAGATCATCAGCCACGTGAACAGCGCGCCGAACATCGCGATCGCCATCATCACGGTAAATGCAGTGTCGGGCGACAGCGCGACCAGTACGGCCGCGACCGCGACGCCGCTGGTCGAGATCCACAGCGCCGCACGCGGCACGCCGTTGTTGCCGAGCCGGCCGAACACCGCCGGCGCGAGCCGCGCACGCGACAGGCTGAACATCATCCGCGTCGTCACGTAGAGCTGGCTGTTCATCGCCGACAGCGCCGCGATCAGCAGCACGAAGTTGATCACGCCGGCCGCAAAGGGCACGTGCGTCGCCGCCATCACCTTCACGAACGGGCTTTCGTCGGTGCCGGCCTGCGTCCAGGGCACGATCGCGAGCATCAGCGACAGCGTCAGCAGGTAGAACAGCACGAGCCGGAACACCGTCGAGCGGAACGCACGGGTGACCGCATGCTGCGGATCGCGCGCCTCGCCGGCCGCGATCGCGACCGCCTCGATGCTCATGTAGCTGAAGATCGCGACGATCACCGCGACCCAGGTGCCCCACGGCCCTTTCGGCATGAAGCCGTCGTGCGCGGTGTAGTTCGCGAAGCCGATGCCCGAAGCCGCCGGCGCCGACCACACGAGATACGCGCCGAGCACGATGAACACGACGATCGCCGCGATCTTCAGCAACGAAAACGCGTATTCGACCGACCCGTACAGCGTGACGCTCGCGAGGTTCACCGCGATCAGCAGCGCGGAGAAGCCGATCACCCAGTACCAGCCGGGCACGGCCGGGAACCAGTACTTCATGAAGACGGCGATCGCGCTGATCTCGGTGCCGATCGCGAACACCACCGCGAACCAGTATGCATAGCGCACGAGAAAGCCCGCGAGCGGGCCGACGTAGTGCTCGGCGTATGCGCCGAACGAACCGGCCGTCGGATGCGCGACCGTCATTTCCGCGAGCGCGCCCATCAGCAGCAGCGCAATCAGCGCGCCGATCGCATACGAGACCAGCACGCTCGGGCCCGCGAGCCCGATCGCGAACCCGCTGCCGAGGAACAGCCCCGTGCCGATCGCGCCGCCGATCGCGATCATCGCCATCTGCCCCGACGTCAGCGCGTGGCGCAACCCTTGTTCGCGCGCGACGATGTTGTCGAACGACCGTTGTTGTTGTGTCACTGCGTTGCTACTCCCTGCCCCACCATTGCGCCATCGGCGCCAGATAAAACGAAACGGCGCGGAGAACTTCCCGCGCCGTTCGCATGAACAACGAATTATCGCTTACTCGACTTCGACCGTCTCTTCGTTCGGCTTGTGCGGCGGATTCGCCAGCTTGTCGAACGACAACTGAACCTTGTCGTTTTCGTCGACGTCGACCGTCACATGCCCGCCGTTGACGAGCTTGCCGAACAGCAGTTCGTCGGCCAGCGCACGACGGATCGTGTCCTGGATCAGCCGCTGCATCGGCCGCGCGCCCATCAGCGGGTCGAAGCCATGCTTCGCGAGATGCTTGCGCAACGCGTCGGTGAACAACGCGTCGACCTTCTTCTCGTGCAGCTGCTCCTCGAGCTGGATCAGGAACTTGTCGACCACGCGCATGATGATTTCCTCATCGAGCGAGCGGAAGCTGATGATCGAATCCAGCCGGTTGCGGAACTCCGGCGTGAACAGACGCTTGATGTCGGTCATCTCGTCGCCCGTCTCGCGGCGCGTCGTGAAGCCGATCGTCGCCTTCTGCATCGACTCGGCGCCCGCGTTCGTCGTCATGATGATGATGACATTGCGGAAATCCGCCTTGCGGCCGTTGTTATCCGTCAGCGTGCCGTGGTCCATCACCTGCAGCAGCACGTTGAAGATGTCCGGATGCGCCTTCTCGATTTCGTCGAGCAACAGCACGCAATGCGGCTTCTTCGTGACGGCTTCGGTCAAGAGGCCGCCCTGGTCGAACCCGACGTAGCCCGGCGGCGCGCCGATCAGGCGGCTCACCGCGTGACGCTCCATGTATTCCGACATGTCGAAGCGGATCAGCTCGATGCCGAGCGTGAACGCGAGCTGGCGCGCCACTTCGGTCTTGCCGACGCCCGTCGGGCCGGAGAACAGGAACGAGCCGATCGGCTTGTCCATCTTGCCGAGGCCCGCGCGCGCCATCTTGATCGATGCGGCGAGCGCGTCGATCGCCGGATCCTGGCCGAACACGACGCTCTTCAGGTCGCGATCGAGCGTCTGCAGCTTGCTGCGATCGTCCTGCGACACGCTTTGCGCCGGCACGCGCGCGATCTTCGAGATGATTTCCTCGATCTCGCTCTTGCCGATCGTCTTCTTCTGCTTCGACTTCGGCAGGATGCGCTGCGCGGCCCCCGCTTCGTCGATCACGTCGATCGCCTTGTCCGGCAGGTGGCGGTCGGTGATGAAGCGTGCCGACAGTTCGGCCGCGGCCGACAGTGCGCCCGACGAATACTTGACGCCGTGATGCTCCTCGAAGCGCGACTTGAGCCCGCGCAGGATCGCGACCGTCTGCTCGACGGTCGGCTCCGTCACGTCGACCTTCTGGAAGCGCCGCGACAGCGCCGCATCCTTCTCGAAGATGCCGCGATACTCGGTGAACGTGGTCGCGCCGATGCACTTGAGCGTGCCCGACGACAGCGCCGGCTTCAGCAGGTTCGACGCGTCGAGCGTGCCGCCCGATGCGGCGCCCGCGCCGATCAGCGTATGGATCTCGTCGATGAACAGGATCGCGTGCGGACGCTCTTTCAGCTCCTTCAGCACCGTCTTCAGACGCTGTTCGAAGTCGCCGCGATACTTGGTGCCCGCGAGGAGCGCGCCCATGTCGAGCGAATACACCTGCGCGTTCGCGAGGATGTCCGGCACTTCGCCGCGCGTGATGCGATAGGCGAGCCCTTCCGCGATCGCGGTCTTGCCCACGCCCGCTTCGCCCACGAGCAGCGGATTGTTCTTGCGGCGGCGGCACAGCACCTGCACCACGCGCTCGACCTCCGGCTCGCGGCCGATCAGCGGATCGATGCGGCCGTCCTTCGCCATCTGGTTCAGGTTCTGCGTGAACTGCGCGAGCGGCGTTTCCTTCTGCGCGTTCGCGTCTTCGCTTTCCGCGTTCGCGTCGGTCGACTTCGCGGCTTCGCCGCCGTTCGTCTTCGCGATGCCGTGCGAAATGAAGTTCACGACGTCCAGGCGCGTGACGCCCTGCTGCTGCAGGTAATAGACGGCGTGCGAATCCTTCTCGCCGAAGATCGCGACCAGCACGTTCGCGCCGGTGACTTCCTTCTTGCCGTTCGACGTCGACTGGACGTGCATGATCGCGCGCTGGATCACGCGCTGGAAACCGAGCGTCGGCTGGGTATCGACATCGTCGGTACCCGGGACGGTAGGTGTGTTGTCGTGGATGAAATTGCGCAGGTTCTGACGCAAGTCCTCGATGTTGGCCGCACACGCGCGCAACACCTCGGCTGCCGTCGGATTATCCAGCAGAGCCAGCAGCAGATGCTCGACCGTAATGAACTCATGGCGCGCCTGGCGTGCTTCCATGAACGCCATGTGCAGGCTGACTTCCAATTCCTGGGCAATCATGCTTCCTCCATCACGCACTGCAGCGGATGCCCGGCCTGCCGCGCATGGGTAACGACTTGCTCAACCTTGGTCGACGCGATGTCCCGCGTATAGACCCCACATACCCCTCGCCCTTCGCGATGGACCTTCAGCATGATCTGCGTGGCCGTCTCGCGATCCTTCTTGAAATACTCCTGTACCACCATCACGACGAACTCCATCGGCGTGAAGTCGTCGTTCAGCAGCACCACCTTGTACATCGAAGGCGGCTTGAGCTTCTGCTGCTTGCGTTCCAGGACGGTGCTGTCCTGCTTGTCCGGGATAATCGCCATACACCCATTCTAAACAACTCGGACAGGCCCGCAATCCTGCCATTACCCGACCGACCGGCCGGCGCCCTCCCTGGTTCCCGACGACATGCGATCGTCTTCGCGCCATACGAAAGCCGGCTGCGGTGCCGGCTTTCACGCGTGGCGCGGAACACGAACCGTCAGGGGGAGACTGCACCGGACCGTCGCATCCGCATCCAGTATCCCACAAGCCGGGCCGACTCGATCGCGTGTCACTCGAGCCTGGTATATGAGCCGATTATGCGACTTTTCAAGTCCGCGCGCTCGGCGGCATGCTGCGAAGCAAAGCCGGAAAAACCCTGAAAATGGGTTCTTTACAACGGCCCTCTAACCGTCTAAAAATTCCACTTGACACTCAAATAAAGAGCGCCAACAATCAAGCTGGCACTTTTTTCAATTTGCCAGTTGGCGAAATGAAAGAGGCCGAAGGTGAGCTTGTGAGGGGGGAACGGCTGTATTTTCCGGTCGTTTAGCTTTTCGAGCGTGCTCGTGGTAAGTAGCAGCGACTGTGTGACAGGGGAAGTAGGAAAATGGCAACTGGTATCGTTAAGTGGTTCAACGACGCGAAGGGCTTCGGTTTCATCACCCCCGACGAGGGCGGTGAGGATCTGTTTGCGCACTTCTCGGCCATCAACATGCAGGGCTTCAAGACCCTGAAGGAAGGCCAGAAGGTGAGCTTCGAGGTCGTTCAAGGGCCGAAGGGCAAGCAAGCGTCGAACATCCAGGCCGCGTAAGGCACCGGATATTGGACGAAGAAACCCGGCATTGCGCCGGGTTTCTTTTTTTTCAGGCCGGCCATTCGTTAATTCGATTGGCCGGCCTTTTCGTTCAATCCGGATTATTGAACACGTATTGTCTTGTTGCACATGCAGATCGAATGCCGTCATACATGTGAAACATAATCGATACGCGTTACACGACCTTCAGCGTGCCCATCATGCCAAGATCCTCGTGTTCGAGAATATGGCAGTGGAACATGCGCTCGCCGGGCGTGTCTTGCGTAACGAGAATCGTCACGGTCTCGCCGCTGCGCACGTTCACGGTATCGCGCCACGCGCGGAACGGTTCGCTCGTGCGCGTGCCGTCCGATGCACGCTCGATCACCTGGAATTGCGTGCCGTGCAAATGGAACGGGTGATCCATGTCGGTGGCATTACGGATCGCCCAGCGCTCGATGTCGCCGCGGCGGCTCGTCAACGTCGCGCGATGCGGTGCATAGGTCGCGCCGTTGATCGTGAAGCGCATCCCGGCCGGACGGCCATGCATCGGGCCGTTCATCATCGCGTCCATGTCCATCTCTTCGCCGAACGCGACTTCCTTATGCGCGACCGGCTCGCCGAGCGCCGGCACCGCGCGCAGCGTCGCCGGCAGCGGACGAGCGGCGGCCGGTGCGAACGCGATGTCGGCCAGCGGCAGCGCCGGATCGGGCGGCAGGCTGCCGTGGCCGTCGTCGTGCGACATCGCCATCTTGCGGCGGTCGTATTCGGCCGCCTGCAGCACGGCGCGTGACGCGCGGTCGCCGGCGCGCACCAGCAGTTCCGCGCGCTCGCCCGGCGCGAGCAGCAGCGACGTCACGCGGCGCGGCGCGTCGAAGAGCCCGCCGTCCGTGCCGGCATGCTCGAACGCGCGGCCGTCGTCGAACGCCACGCGCAGGTAGCGCGCGCTGCACGCGTTCCACACGCGCCAGCGCTCGTCACTCGCGACGTCGATCCGCGGCCGGCGCGCACCGTTGACCAGCACGAACTGGCCTTCGCGGCCGTTCATCCAGTCCATCATGTCGTTCGGCGCAATCGTGCCGTCGCGCGCGAGCTTCAGGTCGGACACGAACAAGTTGCGCTCGGGCCAGCCGGCGAGCGGATCGTCGGCAGCGCGCACGACGAACGGGCCGGCCAGCCCGCGGAACACCTGCTCGGCGGTCATCATGTGCGGATGCGGGTGATACCAGTAGGTGCCGGCACTGCCCTTCGGCAGCGTGAAGCGGTACACGTGCGACGCACCCGGCGCGACGGGGTCGGACGGGTTGCCGTCCTGGTCGGGCGGCACCGGCAGGCCATGCCAGTGGATCGTCGACGGTTGCGGCAGCTTGTTCACGAAGCGAATTTCGACCGTATCGCCCTCGCGTACGTCGATCAACGGACCGACCACCGGCCCCTGCGTGCCCGTGCCGAACTGCCAGAACGTCGTCGGACGCGCCCCGTGCAGCAGCGGACGCGCGACCGGCTGCGCGACCAGCGTTGCGCGGAACGTGCCGGGCTCGCGGCTTTCGTTCGCGAGCATGCGCAGCGACGCGAGA